>JAGAZW010000100.1 GCA_017939855.1 Clostridia bacterium
ACTCATATAACCTGCCGGATGCTGAAGATTTTCTTTTTGCCATTTCCATTGACTAAGTATTACGTTTAAATCTTCCTTAGAATACTGCAACTGCTCAAAAGCATTAAGGTTAGCTGTATTAAGACGGTATTCACTACCGTAGGTTGACTGTAATGTATTAGCATAGTTAATTTGAGTATTAGTAGAAAGATACCATTTAAGGAAATCCCATGCTTCGTCTTCTTTTTCAGTGTTAGCAAATATCATAGACGCTGTGCTATCAGCCATTTGATATCTTTGTACAGTTCCGTCAGACTGTTTTGTTCCGGGAACCATTGCTATTCCCCACAAGCCCTCAAGTTCAGGTGCTGCAACCTTAAGCTGCAAATATGTAGAAAAGTTTCCTATACCAATAGGTGTTGTATTATAACGAAAACTATTATAAAAATCAGCCACTGTTCGTTTAGCACCGTAAATTGTGAACATCTCGGTCATATCGGTAAAGCCTTTAATAACATTCTTAGTATTGTAACTTACCGACATAGCATTATCATTATAAATCTGACCGTTATTTTGATAAATAAATGGTGCTGTAACACTAAACGTTTTAGTGCCTCCCGCACTTGCAATAGGAACACTGAAATTCATTGAGTTGCGTAATAACTCTGGCATCATTTTGCGAACATCATCCCAAGTATTAGGAACATTGAGGTTTAAGGCATTCAAAGTGTCCTTTCTATAAAACAAACAATAAAAATCCTGAGATTCAATCGCACCGTAAACTCCGCCATTGTAACAAAGTGGAACTAATGCTTCTAAATTATAATTTTCCGCATAAACCGAAAGAAAATCATCGTAATCAAGTAAATTCTTTGCCGCACCTCTTACTGCAAAGTTAAAAGGTGTTGAATATGCAGTAGAAAGTACTACATCCGGATTATTGCCTGAAGCGTTCGCCAAAATAAGCTTTTGTTCACTTGGCATAATCGAAAGTTTTATATCCGTGCCTTTTTCGGCATTATATTCTTCATCTAAAATTTGTTGTAAAACCTGCACATATTGAACAGGTCTATTAATCCAAACCTTTAATTGAGCGCTATCGCTATAATCCGCTGCATAGCTCTTGTTACCGTTGGGATTAAATGATGATATAAAAGATTTTATTCCTTCGGCTAAATTTCTAACAACCGAAACAGAGGCTTTGGGTAGCTCAGCATTATTAAACACATATATTCTATCAATAGTAATTGGAAGTGATGTTAAATTGGACATAACCACACCCAAATACTTACTTGCAGAGCTATCACCTATACTTAAAAGATTAGTTCTGTTAGGTATTTGTTCGGGTTCATCAGCTAATTTTTCTAGTGATTCTGCTGCATATAAAAGGTTCGAAGCATAACTTGCTTTATTGCCACTTAACTTTTTGATATCATTGTAAATTTTTCTTATATCTTTCGCATACTGTAACAATTTATCAACAGTACCAGGCATATAGTCTTCCATATCCCAAGTTCTGTTTTCATCGGTTACACCTGCGGTTAATTTTTGAAGTGAAGCGCCTAAAACGTTAATTTCTTCCATTTTAGACTGTATTTGATAATAAATATCCTTAAGGGCACCCATTTCAACCTTCATTGAAATAAGATGCGTGCCTTTTTCCAAATAAAACTCGTAAGGAATGCCATCATTCCGTGAAAAAACATAATTTCCATAGCTGTTTCCCGAAGAAGTAACAACTAATTTATTACATTCAGCAAAGGGGATTTTTCCGTCTATTTCTAAAGAACGGTATGAATTTTTATCCGCATTGTTAGTAAGCGAGTATCTCATACCTAATTTATATAAACCATCTTCTTTAACTTCTATTTCCCAAGCAATTTTTTGCCCTGCATTGTCCCAAGTAGAACCATCTAATACGTTAATTTTACTATTATAAGTATCATACGGAATAAGTGCCGCATTATTAACAGCGGTTGAACGAATATATGAATCTGATTTTACAGAGTATTTTTCGCCCTCTGCAACATATATTCCGGTTGCCTTTGTTTTGTTTTTGTGCTGTTTTTGATATTCACTATAACTTGGAATCACCTCGGGGTCTGTAAGTATTAAACCCGAAATCCATAGTTCTTGATTTTGGGCAGTAATAGTAAATGTATGCTTGCCCTCTTTTAAATCAATTAAGATATTATCCCTGTTTTTTGAAGAGTTATCTAACAACGGATTTGCAATATATTCTTCTAAACAAACCTGTTTGGGATACAGTTCATTTCCGTATCTATCAACACCGTATTCATCTTTTGAATCGGTCCAAAGTAACGGCAAGGAGCAGACAAAATTTTTCTCATCAACCTTAAAATCTACAATACAGTCAGCAATTTTAGGGTTAGAGGGCTTATAATTTAACACAATATTCTTTTTTCCGCTTAAAGTTTCTGCAGTTACAGATATAGATTCACCGGGTTTAAGCAATATCGGGTTTTCAAAACCTTTAACCTTCTGACCACCTATATAACGTTCAGTAGAATACCATCTTGTTGAAGAAATATCTGTTCTTCGCATTGATTCAATTTCTTCTCCCTTATTTTCAAAAGGAGGAAGAAGAAAAGATGAAGTCATTAAGGCAATAATCAATACAGTAGGTATTACCACTCGTTTCAATTTCATTTTGTCAACTCCCGTTCTATCAGGGGTCAAATCTTTGACCCCTGACAGAATAATAATTATTACTTATAGTTCTTAGCTATTTTCGCATTAAAATCTTTAAGAACATTAGAAAGTTTGGTATTAAGTTTCTTTTCCATTGCAGCATTTGTGCTGGTAGCATCCGCTAAACCATCTTGAACCTTATTCCAATCACTAGTTGCTGTTGCGATAACATCTTCGAAATCAACCATATATTTTTTGGGGTCGGCACGATACGATTTAGCAATATTTTTATACATATATTCATACTGCTCGGGAAGTTCAAGCGAATTAAACTTTGCAACAACCTGAGGATGACTAGTTACAGGGAAATACATTCTTGAAGAAAGTACGTACTTACCTGCATTAGCCTCATCATACATGCTAAGACGAGCCAAATTACCCTCTGCTGAATATGTGATGAAACGGAGAAGCTGGAACGCAGCCTCGGGATTCTTTGCAGTTTTCATCATCATAGAATGGTCAACATGGATAGGCATACGGCCTTCTTCAGACTGAGGATAAGGCCATAAGCAATTATCAAACTTGAAATTGCCAAGATTTGGGTCTTCCCAAGTGCCCGAATCGAATTCAACCAAGGTCTTACCAAGCTTTAATGCCATACGTGTATCAGAAGTATTACTGTTACCGAATTTTGCAGTATATTTATCAAGACCGCTCATACGAAGCGAGAATGCTTCAAGTCCTTCTATTTTTCTAAGGTCTACCATAAGTTGTTGACCTCTGGTCATAGGAGCAAGATTGAATTTGCCATTTTTATGGTCATAGCCATAAAGGCCTACAGTTTTATCATAAATTGGGCATAACTGCGCAGCTATTGTGTAGTTGCCGAATAACTGTTCACATCCGCTATACTCTTTTGTGGTACCAGACTTTAAAAATGCTACCATATCGTCAACTGTCCAACTGAGTGATGGCATTTTTAAATTAAGCTTTTCAACAATATCCAAGTTAATCATTACACATGAAAAATGGATTGAATTAGGTAACGCAAAAAGCTTATCACCGTATCTATAAGTGTCTAATATTTCATTAGATACATATTTAAGATCCGGATCATTTTTAACAAATTTATCTAATGGATAAGCAAGACCCT
>JAGAZW010000101.1 GCA_017939855.1 Clostridia bacterium
CGCTTCATGTAACGAGCCACGGTTCCTTTCCCCCTCCGCTTTCTGCTAAAAAGGAAGAGGAGTTGTTAGCGTTAAATGCTAAAGGTGATATTAATGCTAAAAACCAGCTTATTGAACATAATTTAAGGCTTGTTGCACATATAGTTAAAAAATATTACACAACAGGATGTGATCAGGACGATTTAATATCAATTGGTACAATCGGTCTGATAAAAGCGATTTCCACCTTCAATTCCGGCAAAGGTATACGCCTTGCCACATACGCCGCAAGATGTATCGAAAATGAAATTCTGATGCATTTTCGGAATCTAAAAAAAACCGCACAAGACGTTTATATCAGCGACCCCATCGATACAGATAAAGACGGAAATGCTCTTACACTCATCGATGTTATTGCCGATGATAAAGACATTGCCGAAGAAATAGAAACTAAAATTAAACTTGATAAACTTAAAGTGCTTTTAAACGGTACTCTTGACAGGCGTGAAAAGGAAATAATTGATATGCGTTACGGCCTTAACGGTCAACCGGAGCTGACTCAACGGGAAATTGCAAAAAAACTAGGCATTTCAAGAAGCTATGTGTCAAGAATTGAAAAAGCAACCCTTGAAAAATTAAGGCGTCATTTTTAAAAAAGCACGGGTTTAAGAGGTGCACCGTTAAGGACAGTAAGGTAAACCGATCAAATACAACAAAAAACTCTCTGCTGAATTTCAGCAGAGAGTTTTCTCTATACAATAAAAGAAGCACGAAAATTTCGTGCTTCTTTTTTACTGTCCTCAAGGGTACAATCTTTACCCTGCTCTTTTTTTATTTTTCTATAATTGCTTCTCCGCCTGATACAGTGTCAGCGGTTATTGTTATCTTTTTGATTTCAGTATCCGATGGTGTTTCAAACATTATGTTCTGAAGTGCTGACTCAATTATGGAACGAAGACCACGAGCTCCCGTTTTTCTCTCAATTGTCAGATCTGCGATTTTTTCGAGTGCTGAATCATCGAATATGAGCTTTACGTTGTCCATAGCAAACAAAGCCTCATACTGTTTAACTATAGAATTTTTCGGCTCTGTCATAATACGCAAAAGAGTATTTTTATCCATACTTTTTAGCGCTGTGATTACAGGAAGCCTTCCAACGAGTTCAGGAATAAGACCAAACTTAACCAAATCCTGATGGGTAGCATTTTCGGATAATTCCTGAGCTTCACGGCTCTTAGGAGATTTAATATCTGCTCCAAAACCTAAACTGCTACCACCTATGCGACGCTCAATAATTTTTTCTATTCCATCAAACGCACCTGCACAGATAAAAAGGATATTGGTGGTGTTTATCTGAATAAATTCCTGTTGGGGATGCTTTCTCCCTCCTTGTGGCGGAACATTAGAAACTGTACCCTCAAGAATTTTTAAAAGGGCTTGTTGCACTCCCTCACCACTTACATCTCGGGTTATAGATACGTTTTCCGATTTTCTTGCTATCTTATCAATTTCGTCCACATAAATGATTCCGTGTTCTGCCTTTTCAATATCATAATCAGCCGCTTGTATCAAACGCAGCAAAATATTTTCAACATCTTCGCCTACGTATCCCGCTTCAGTAAGGGTAGTAGCATCGGTTATTGCTATCGGCACATCAAGAATTTTGGCAAGAGTCTGAGCAAGTAATGTCTTACCCACACCGGTCGAACCCAACATAAGAACATTACTTTTGTTGAGTTCCACATCATCAGACTCGTTTTTGAAAACACGTTTATAATGATTATAAACCGCTACTGAGAGTGTTTTCTTTGCATCGTCCTGACCTATAACATATTCATCAAGCTTTGACTTAATTTCCTGAGGTTTTAAAAGGACAAAATCTTTTTTGCTGTTCTTTGATTTTTTCTTTTGTGCCGCTACTTCGTCGTCAAAAAGCAAGGAGTTACAAAAACGAATACAATCGTCGCAAATGTATACACCTGGACCTTCTACAAGGCGAACAACTTCATCTTGAGTTTTGCCGCAAAAGGAACAACAAATTTCTGTGGTTGTATCTTTAGGCATAAAAAATCACCTTATCTTTTAGTAATTACCTTATCTATAAGACCATACTCTAAAGCTTCATTTGCCGACATAAAGTTGTCACGTTCGGTATCTCGTTCAATTTCTTCAAGTGTTTTACCGGTTGCTTCAGAGAGAATTTTATTAATATTACTCCTGGTCTTTTTAATGTGATCGGCATGAATAATAATATCGGTTGCCTGACCTTCTGTAGAACCTAATGGCTGATGAATCATAATTTCGCTATTTGGAAGTGCATAACGTTTACCCTTTGCACCGGCGGCAAGTAAAAATGCTCCCATACTTGCTGCCATACCCATACAAATAGTGCTGACGTCGCATTTAATATATTGCATTGTATCATAAATTGCCATACCTGCCGAAACCGAACCACCGGGACTATTAATATAAAAACTAATGTCCTTATCAGGATCCTGACCCTCAAGAAACAATAACTGAGCAATAATAACACCAGCAGATGCATTGTCTACTTGATCATTAAGCATAATAATTCTGTCGTTAAGTAAACGAGAGAAGATATCATAAGAACGTTCACCACGACTTGTTTGCTCAACAACATAAGGAACAAAACTCATATCCATTTTATTTTCCTCCAAAATTTAATTATATATACCAGTAAAACACGGCAAATGCCGTGTTTTACCCCTGATAATCAATAGTATGAACAATCAAACAAATTTATAAACAATTATTCTTCGGCTTTTTCTTCTGTCTTCTTAGGTGCCGATTTTTTTGTTTCAGGCTTTTCAGCTTCTGTAATTACTGCATTTTGCTTTATAAAGTCAATCGCCTTACCGACTGCAATATCCTTTTCAACCTCCGCTTGAGGAATAACTGCTTTAACCTTTTCTGCTTCAACCCCATAATTTTCAGCAAGTTTTGCATAATGCTCTTCTATTGCTTTTTCATCTGCTTTAATGCCTTCAAGTTCAACAATTTTTTCAAGCGCTAGTCTGAACTTAACCTGCATCTCAGCCTGCGGACGGAAGTTTTTCTTAAAATCGTCAATAGAGCTATTGGTATATTTAAGATACATATCCATATTC
>JAGAZW010000102.1 GCA_017939855.1 Clostridia bacterium
AACACATAGGCTTTTTTATACCTTCATTCCAAAAAGCTCCAAAACCGGACGCCCGAAGATACTAACTAAGGTTGCAATAATAATACCGGCTGCAACAACCCCTGCAGCTATTGCCGGAAACGCTTTTTTTAGTCTCATATCAAGCATTGCAGCAATAAGTGCTCCTGTCCATGCTCCCGTGCCGGGTAGAGGTATTGCCACAAAAATAAACAGACCCCAAAAGGCGCTCTTTTGTACCTTTTCAGATTTTGAATTTGCCCTATCTTCAAGTTTAGTTATAAAACTGTCAAGCTTTGAAAGGTGCTTTCTTATCCAGGCAAAAATTCTTCTGATAAACAAAATTATGAAAGGGACGGGCAAAAGGTTTCCCAATACCGCCAAAACGGTCAAAATCCAAATATTATCAATTCCCAGTCCATAACCTACGGGAATTGCTCCCCTTAATTCCACAATAGGAACCATAGATATCAAAAGTACCAGTAACATCTTGCCTAAAAAAGTTTTAAAAAACAATTTTTTATCCCCTTTTTATAAAGCTTGTATTTGCAGCACCAAAAAGCTCTTGAATATATTGTTCGAAGTCAACACCTTTAATATATGGGTTTAAAATTAAGATATATCCCAAAATTAACATAATAAGAATAAGTAAAACGACAAGAACCGTTATGGTGATTTTTAGTGAAAAACCACCAGTTTGCTCATTCTGCTTATGTTCATACTCCTGTTCATCTTCATATTCATATTCGTCTTCTTCCGATAAAAACATTTTGTCAGACTCTGAAGGTATATAATTTTTAGCATAAGCATCCATATCCTCAATATCTGCACTTCTGGGCTCTACAAAAACCTCAACCTCGTCAAGCTGTGTATCCAGATAATCCTCCGACTCAAGTGCTATATCTTCATCTTCAACCTGAGAAACAAAGAGTCCGTCATTTTCATCGGCATCCATACTAATAACATCTGATTGATCTTTTTCTTCTTCGACCGGCTGTTCGTCTTCTATAACTTGTTCCTCAGATTCTATTACAAATTCTTCAACCTCTTCTTCAAAAGACTGCTCCAGCTCAAGCTCTACGTCCGCAGGTGTAATTTCATCCTCATCAGAATCGGAAATAAAGTCTAACATTTCGTCCGCAACAGCACCGCCTAATACCGACGCTTCACCCAAAGCAGCCGCTACTATTGCCGCCGCATCTGCTGCCGCCTTTTCTTCGTCAATTCCTATATCAACAGGCATATTTTGCTCATTATGTGGCGTTTGCTCAACGTTTTGACTCATCTTTTGCGCTAAATCCGGCTGAACACTGATTTCTTCAAGATAGGGATGAATAAGAGTTTCCATCAATGTCTTTCTGAGGGTGCGGTTTTCACTAACTAAAATAATGGTCTGAGGACCCGACTCTATAATACAACCGCCAAAATATCCGTCAGGTGTAACCAAAGGCACAGAACCTGCAATAACACTGATGTCACTAGCCGTTACAATGCCATATTCTTTGCAGTCTACTCTCATAGTATCACGACCGATAGAGGCCGAAACGATTTCAATGAGACCCTCCGCACCGAAAAGCTGTCCGCAGCATATTATAATCTTGCTTCGGGAAACAGCTTTTGCCAGACTCTTTACCAAGCCACTCTTTTCAGGAGTACTACCTGTGAGCATACGCATAGGACAACAACCGTTAAGATTAAACTCCATTTCAAAATCTGTATCACAATTATAATAAATAACATCAACCCTGATATTTTGACGCATAATATTTTATATCCTCCTTAGCAAATCTATTCAATAAAGCTGTATTCTATTCCGGCTATTGCACGTTCTATTAAGGATTCTATATCCAATCCCTTCTCTGCTTGTGAACATTGACCGGGTTTTGGTCTGGTATGAGGATGCTTTGGGGTAAAGACTGTACAACAATCCTCATAAGGAAGTATAGATGTTTCAAAAGCATCAATATGACGGGATATAGTGATTATTTCCTCTTTATCCATACCTATAAGAGGTCTGAAGACCGGTAAACTACATACCTCATCCGTCGCAGCAATCGCAGGTAGGGTCTGACTTGCAACCTGACCGAGACTTTCTCCGGTTATAAGACCCAGGCACTCGTCCTTTTCACTAACCCTACACGCTATTCGCATCATCATTCTGCGCATAATAAGAGTGAAATAATCCTCCTCACAGCATCGAGCTATTTGCTCTTGGATTTCGGTAAAAGGAACAATTGCAAGTTTTATGGTTCCACTGTATTTTGCCACCTTAGACAGTAGCGTTTTAACCTTTTGCTCTGCCCTCGCACTTGTGTACGGCGGACTTGCAAAGTGAATAGCATTTAAAGTCAAGCCTCTTTTAGCCATTGTCCAAGCGGCAACCGGACTGTCTATACCGCCCGATATCAGCACCTGTGCTCGACCCGATGTTCCTACCGGAAGACCGCCCGCACCTTTAATCTGACCTGCTCTTATATAGGCTGCGTAATCACGAACCTCAACATTTACTACTATATCGGGGTTATGAACATCAACCTTTAAATCAGGACACGCACTTAATATAGCGCCGCCCACTTCTCTGCAAATTTCAGGCGATTTTAACTCAAAAGCTTTATCGGCACGTTTTGCTTCAACCTTGAAGCTTTTTACCTGCGACAGAGTGCTTATAAGATAAGTTTTAGCCTTTAGGAGAATATCGTCCATATTTTTTTGGCAGACACAGGCTCTACTGAACGCTGCTATACCGAAAATATAACCTACTCTATCCAGCGCTTCTTCAAAATCAAACTCCTCACTTTGAGGCTCTACATATATAGTTGATTGGGCTCTGGTTATTTTTATTTCGCCCAAATCCTTTAGTCTGCGACGGATAGTTGAAACCATTTTATCTTCAAAATTACGGCGATTCAGACCCTTTAAAGATAGTTCGCCATCCTTAATCAGTATTACTTCTTTCATTATTTTGCCTTTCTTAAAACTGCCGTAGCATCAATTAGTGCCTTAGCTAATTTTTCTATTTCACAAACAGTATTGAATCTTGAGAAACTTATTCTCAGTCCACTGTCTATTCTTTTGCTGTCAAGTCCCATTTCGCTAAGCACGTAACTTCCCTTACCCTTCGAACAAGCACTACCCGACGAAACATATATTCCTTTATTTTCGAGAAAATGCAACAACGTTTCAGAACGATATCCCGGCACCGATATGTTGAGGATATAAGGAAGACATTCGTCATCAGAATTTAAAAGAACTATCCCTGTGTCTAAGAGGATTTTTCTTGCAGCAAGATTTAGCTCTTTCATCTTTTCGAGATTTTTAGCAACATCCTTTAAATCATCTGTTGCTCCGCCAAGTCCCATTATAAGCGGTACTGATTCTGTTCCCGAACGCAGATTTTTCTCCTGTCCGCCGCCTAAAATCAGAGGTTTTAAATTAACACTCTTTTTTTTATAAAGGACGCCTATTCCTTTAGGTCCATGAATCTTATGACCACTTATACTCATCAGATCCACGCCCAATTTTGAAACATCAATAGGGATTTTGCCAAAGCCTTGAACTGCATCGCAATGTAGGAGTGCATACGGCGCATTACGACCTATTGCCCTTGCGGCTGCTTCAACAGGTTGAGTAGCACCTGTTTCGTTATTTACAAGCATTATGCTCACAAGCACCGTTTGCGCATCAATAGTCTTCTCGATATCCTCTATACTTACCTTCCCTGACGCAGAAGGCTTTAATCTTATAATCTCAAAGCCTTCATTCTCAAGCCTTTTCATCGGCTCCAAAACCGATGGATGCTCAATGGCGGTAGTTACGATTTTCTTTCCTTGTTTAGACTTCGAATAAGCAGCGGAAAAAATTGCAGTGTTATTACTCTCGGTTCCGCCGGAAGTAAAATAAATTTCATCGTCCCTTGCCTTTATCAGACGAGCAACCTTATTTCTCGCCTCATTTACCGCCATTTCGGCATTAAAACCCATAATATGCAAGGATGAAGGGTTACCCCAATTTTCTTTAAGACATCTATTTATTTCAGATATACAAGAATCAGATGGTTTTGTTGTCGCACTGTTATCAAGATAAATCATCTCATTCAAAGTCGCACTTCCCCTTAATACTACATATATAAAATATTATACTATATTTGTCACATAATGACAATAGAAATCTCTTGATATTTTTCAAAAAAATTTTGCGTTTTCTCTTGAAGTTGGAAGATAGCCGCAGTATAATTATAATATACTTTTTATTACTGCGGAGGTAAAATCTATGCTTAAAAAATCTTTAATTTTTTCCTTGTGTGTAGCCATTTTTCTTTTTTCCGGTTGCACCGATAAAGTTAAGAATCCGACTAAAACCAATTCTGGCAACAGCACAAAAGTTTCATCAAATTCTAAAAACGATGCCGAATCAAAAAAATTGAATCCCCTTACCGGTCTTTATGACCTGGACGAAGGTAAGCAAGA
The DNA here is from genome assembly GCA_017939855.1 of Clostridia bacterium. Lineage (GTDB taxonomy): Bacteria > Bacillota > Clostridia > Oscillospirales > Acutalibacteraceae > UBA737. The sequence goes on from JAGAZW010000102.1 coordinate 4,464, forward strand.
TGATCGCCCTGTAGCAGTTATGATAAATAATCTTTCTATAGCACAGAAGGTTCAAACAGGACTTAAGGACGCCGATATCATTTACGAAACTGAGGTTGAGGGCGGAATTACTCGACTGATGGCTCTTTATCAGGATATATCAAAGGTTGATCAAATAGGCACCGTTCGCTCGGCAAGATATGCCTATGTGGATTTGGCTATGGGACATAACGCATTTTATATCCACTGCGGCACCGATATGACATACTGTAAACCTCATCTTGACGACGTCGACAGCGTTTGGATCGATGGCGGTACGTGCGGCGGAAAACGCATTTCAAACGGTCTTGCCAAAGAGCACACCCTTTACGCTTTAGGCTCAGAGGTTTGGTCCGGACTTAAAGAAAAGGGCTTTACTATAAAAAACTCAAGCACTACCCTTTGGCAAAACTTTACCGCCAAAAACGAAACCGTTATTCCCTCGGGCGATGCTGCTAATAACGTTACCGTAACTTTCTCAAATTCATATAAGACACAATTTACATATGATTCCTCCACCCAAAGATATGTTGTTGACTCAAGAAAAGACTATAACACCGGCGAGGCGGTTACAGTTAAAAATGTTTTTGTGCTCTCTACCACCATCACTTCCTATCCCGACGGTTACCATAAAAAAGTAGCTTTAGAAAGCGGAAACGGTTATTATATTTCAAACGGCAAGGCTATGCCGATTTCCTGGTCTAAGGGCGACAGTGATAATTCCTTCACCTTCACTGACGAGGACGGTAATCAGTTAAAGGTAAATGCGGGTAATTCTTGGGTTTGTATTGCCAACAAGAATTATGCTCCCTCTATAAAATAACTCAAAGCCGCAGCAACATGCGGCTTTCAACTTGCGAATTGAGGTTTTGCGAATATGGTTCAAAATAGTATCAGAAAACTTATTTGTTATGGGCTGGATAAGGGGTTCTTCGAAAAAAGAGACGAGATTTACATAACAAATCTTTTACTCGATACCCTTAAACTCGACGGTATCGAGTGTGACGTGGTATACGAAAATGTCAATTTAAAAAGCGTCCTTGATGAGCTTTTGGATTATGCTGTGAAAAACGATATAATAGACGACAGCATTACTTCAAGGGATTTATTCGACACAAAGCTTATGGGGCTTATGCTTCCCAGACCCTCTGCTGTTACCGATAAATTCTATGCCCTTTATAAAAGCTCTCCTGCCAAGGCAACAGAATATTTTTATAATCTTAGCTGCGACAGTGATTATATCCGCCGCTACCGCATTAAAAAAGATATTAAATGGACCACCGAAACCGAGTATGGTAACCTCGATATCACAATAAACCTTTCTAAACCCGAAAAGGATCCAAAGGCTATTGCTGCCGCTAAAAACGCCGTGCCGTCGGGATATCCTAAGTGTATGCTCTGCAAAGAATGTGAGGGATATGCGGGTAGAATTAACTATCCCGCAAGGCAAAATCATCGCATCATTCCCGTCATAATAAATGATTCGGACTGGTTTTTCCAATACTCACCTTATGTTTACTATAATGAACATTGCATTGTTTTTAACAGTGAACATTCACCTATGGCAATAAATAAAGCAACCTTTATAAAGCTTTTTGATTTTGTTAAAGCTTTTCCGCATTATTTTGTGGGCTCTAATGCAGACCTTCCTATTGTGGGCGGCTCTATTTTAAGCCATGACCATTTCCAAGGAGGAAACTATACCTTTGCGATGGCAAAAGCCCCTATCGAGACAACCCTTAATTTTAAAGGCTTCGAAGATATAACTGCCGGCATTCTTAAATGGCCTATGTCGGTTATACGCCTAAGCGGTAAAGACAGCAGCAGAATAATAGAACTCGCTGATAAAATTCTTGCTTCCTGGCGAGGATATACCGACAAAGACGCCTTCATTTTTGCTGAGACAGAAGGCGAAAAACACAACACCATCACTCCCATTGCACGAAAGGTCAAGGATAATTTCGAGCTTGATCTGGTGCTTCGCAATAATATCACCACAAAAGAACATCCTTTAGGCGTCTACCACCCACACGAAGAACTTCATCACATCAAAAAAGAAAATATCGGTCTTATTGAGGTTATGGGTCTGGCAGTGCTGCCGGCAAGACTCAAGACCGAGATGTCGCTTTTAAGCAGCGCTATGCTAAACGGTGATGATTTAAGCTCTGATGAAACCTTAGCAAAGCATCAGGCTTGGGCAGAACAAATTAAGGCAAAATATGGCGATATAAACGCAGACAACATCGACAATATCTTAAAGGAAGAAATTGGTATCGTTTTCTTAGAGGTTCTCGAACACGC
>JAGAZW010000103.1 GCA_017939855.1 Clostridia bacterium
AAACAATTACTTCTTGCCGTCTACAATAGCCTGAACCTTACTGGGCAAACCATAAAGATTGATAAATCCTGCAGAATCCTTCTGGTCATAATCACTTTCACCAAACGTTGCGATTTCTTCGCTATAAAGTGAATATGGACTCCAAACACCAGCATTTATCATATTACCCTTATAGAGTTTAAGTCTAACTTTACCGGTAACATTTTCCTGTGTCTTGTCAACAAAAGCTGATAAAGCCTCTCTTAAAGGAGTAAACCACTGGCCGTTATATACAAGCTCCGCAAAAGTGATAGAAAGCTTTTGTTTTTCATGCATTGTCATTTTATCAAGACATATGGTCTCAAGAACATTATGGGCTTTATAAAGGATAGTTCCTCCCGGAGTCTCGTATACACCACGACATTTCATACCAACCAAACGGTTTTCAACGATATCAATAATTCCAATACCGTTTGCGCCGCCTAATTCATTAAGCTTTAAAATGATCTGCTTTGCAGACATTTTTTCACCATCTAATGCTACAGGAATACCCTTTTCAAATTCAATTTCAACATATGTAGGCTTATCAGGTGCTAAAATAGGAGAAACACCCATTTCAAGAAAGCCTTCTTTTTCATACATAGGCTCGTTTCCGGTATCTTCAATATCCATTCCTTCATGTGACAGATGCCAAAGGTTCTTATCTTTTGAATAATTGGTCTCACGGTTAATCTTTAGAGGAATGTTATGAGATTCTGCATATTCAATTTCCTCGTCACGAGATTTAATGTCCCACTCACGCCAAGGAGCAATTATGGGCATATTGGGGGCAAAGTGCTTGATTGCAAGTTCGAAACGAACCTGATCGTTTCCCTTTCCGGTACAACCGTGACAAATAGCATCGGCACCCTCTTTAATCGCAATTTCAACAAGACCCTTCGCTATACAAGGACGTGCATGGCTTGTACCTAAAAGATAGTCCTCGTAAACTGCACCCGCCTTCATTGTAGGTATTATGTATTCATCTACATATTCTTCTGTTAAATCAAGAACATACAGCTTTGATGCACCGGTTTTTAATGCTTTTTCTTCAAGTCCTTCAAGCTCATCAGCCTGACCGACATTACCGGAAACAGCTATAACCTCACAATTATTGTAATTTTCCTTAAGCCAAGGAATAATTATTGATGTATCAAGACCACCTGAATATGCAAGTACAACCTTTTTAATATTTTCTTTATTCATTATCGTTACCTCCGAATAAATTTACATATTTTTTACTACGTGCAATATTATACCACCACTTTTTAAAATGTCAAGCATAATTTGCATAAAAATTCAATATTAATAAATAATTTCAATTTACATTGCATATTATGCATTTTCCTAAGACTTTTTTGCATATTTATATTTGAGGATCAAATACGGGCATGAGTTGCAATTTAAACCGATTGCGCTTATGAAGAGCATCTATTTTTTCTTTTTTGTCTGCGTTTTCGATTTCACCGGTACGAATATACCTGTCCAACTCATCATAAGTGAAACACAGATTATCTTCGTCAGTTTTTCCACTAAGACCATCGATAGGCACTTTATCAACTAGGTCTTGGGGAAGACCTAATGCTTTACCAATTTGTTTGACTTCATCAACCGTCAAGAGTGACAACGGGCTAAAGTCACCTGCAGCATCACCGTAACGAGTAGAATACCCAACCCAATCCTCTGACAAATTACAAGTATTTACAACTCTGCCGTTCACACTTTGTGATACAGCATAAAGTGTTGACATACGAATACGTGGCGGGAGATTTACGATACTTTGCCGACTTAAATCAAGTTCCTGAGGGAAATTGATTTTTAGTCCCTCAATAGCATCTTTAATATTCACAACAAAATGCTTTATACCAAGATGTTTTACTAGTTTATATGCACAGTCTATATCTGACTGCTCACCGTTTGGCATTAAGACGCCGATTACTCTTTCTTTTCCTAGTGCTTCGACACAAAGCGCTGCAGCGACAGAACTATCCTTGCCTCCTGATATACCGACAACCGCATTACAGTCTTTTCCATTTTCTTCAAAAAACTTTTTAATCCATAAAATACAATTATCCTTGACTTTTATTGCATCAAACAAAATATCACCCCTATTGTAAAATCTAATTTATAACATTTATATGACAGCTTTGCATTATTTTAAAGCGGCACTATGAAGCTCAAGAGTAACCCCTGCACAGTAGACTGCATCAACCGTTATACAAATTTCAGGAAAACCTGCTTTTAAAATAAGTGCGTTTGAAACTACACATATGTCGGTGCAAAAACCGATAAGCTCCATTTCAAACTCTTGTCCGTTTGCTACACCCCTGATAAGTCTTGGGAGACTGAGAAAACCAAAAGAAAGATTTTCAACCGTCGTATGTTCTTTACCCATTACTACCTCAGCGACTCTTTCGTCCAATTTCCAACCGTCAGTTCCCTTTATACAATGCTTTACAGGAAGTTTTTTCCCTCGTAAGTTTTAGGGTAATTATCAAAATGGGTATTAAATGTGACAAATATATCCCCTTCAAAATTTTAATTTTTTCTGTTACTTTATCAATTATAGAGACCTCTTCTTTTGACCTTAAAGAGCCATTTACAAAATATTTTTCAACACCTAAAACAATAAAAATTTTTTCAAAACAATTTTCGTTCTTATTATTATACCATAATCAAGTATAAAAATAAAGAAAAAATAAGTGAAATTATTTGAACATTTTTTAATATTATGTGTTTCGTTATATGCTATAGCTTTGATTGAATTTTAATGTAAAAAGAAAAAATTGTAAACACATTCATAATTTACCTATTATATTTAAAATAAACATTCATAAAATACTATTGCAAACGCAAAATTTTAAGGCAAGGAGTGAAAACAAATGGCTAAAAATGTAGTACCTGAGGCTAAGGACGCACTTAACCGTTTCAAGATGGAAGCTGCTAATGAGGTTGGTGTTAACCTCAAGCAAGGTTACAACGGTGACCTTACTTCAAAGCAGGCTGGTTCCATAGGTGGACAGATGGTTAAGAAGATGATCGAGTCTTATGAAAACAGCATGAAATAAACTTTTTTATTTTATAAAGCATGTTTAAAAAAGGCGTCTACCGGTGAATGCCGATAGGCGCCTTTAAACAAAAATCTACACAAAACCTTATTACAAGGAAGTGAAAAAATGTTTGATAAAATTTGCCTTATCTTGTCCATTATAGGCTCCCTCAACTGGGGTCTAGTAGGTCTTTTTCAATTTGACTTAGTGGCCTGGGCTTTCGGTGGCAGTGATGCAATTATAAGCAGAATAATATATACCATCATCGCACTTGCCGGTATCTGGTGTATTTCTTTGCTTTTTGGTCGAGGAAGACATGTGGATGTGGATTAAGTAAAAACTGCCGGTTTAGACCGGCAGTTTTTACTTAATCTTATTTCATTGTTATTGCATAATATCTCTGAATTCATCGCCGGAAATCTTTTCTTTTTCGAAAAGAGTTTTTGCAACCTCGTGAAGTTTTGGCATAGCGCCTTCAAGTATTGACAGAGCCTTTTTATATTGTGCCATTACTATTGATTCAATCTCTTCGTCTATACTAGCAGCAATCTTTTCCGAATAGTTTGGTGTAGAAGAGAAATCACGTCCTAAGAACACCTCGTTATTATCGTTTCCATACGTTACAAGTCCCAATTTTTCACTCATACCAAACTTTGTAACCATCTTGCGTGCAAGATCAGTAGCTCTTTGAATATCGTTTGAAGCACCGGTGCAAACATCATCCTGCGTGAGTTGTTCGGCAGCACGTCCGCCGAGAAGCGAACATATTTGTTCGAGCATCTGATTTTTTGTTGTGTGACCCTTTTCGTCCGTAGGAAGATACATAGTATACCCTGCAGCCATACCACGTTGGATAATTGATATTTGATGGACGGGATCCTGAGTAGGTAAGAAATACGAAACTACAGCGTGACCGGCTTCATGATAAGAGGTTATCATCTTATCTTTATCACGAACAACATGGGATTTTTTCTCGGTTCCGACAACAACCTTAATTGTTGCTTCCTCGATTTCCTCCTGAGTAATGGCCTTCTTCTTATGACGGACTGCCAAAAGAGCCGCTTCATTAAGCAGATTTTCAAGGTCTGCACCCGTAAAGCCTGAAGTGGATTTAGCAATTGTTTTAAGATTGACATCCGGACCTAATGGTTTACCACGCGAATGAACTTTAAGAATTTCTTCCCTGCCCTTAACATCTGGATAATTTACTGTTATTTGGCGGTCAAATCTACCGGGGCGAAGGAGTGCCCTGTCAAGAATGTCGGGACGGTTAGTTGCCGCCATAACAATAACTCCTTCATTTGCGCCAAATCCATCCATTTCAACCAACAACTGATTCAATGTCTGTTCTCTTTCGTCGTGACCGCCGCCTAAACCTGCACCTCTTTGACGACCGACAGCATCAATTTCATCAATGAATATAATTGCAGGGGCGCTTTTCTTTGCTTCGGAGAAAAGATCACGAACCCTTGAAGCACCCACGCCTACGAACATCTCCACAAAATCAGAACCCGATATAGAGAAGAAAGGCACACCCGCTTCACCTGCTACCGCACGTGCCAATAATGTTTTACCTGTTCCGGGAGGACCAACAAGAAGAACGCCTTTAGGAATACGGGCGCCAAGCTCATTGAATTTTTTGTGGTCTTTTAGAAAGTCCACAATTTCTGCCATCTCTTCCTTTTCTTCGTCGGCACCAGCAACATCAGCAAAGGTAGTTTTCTTTCGATCGTCTGCTTTTTTAACCTTGGCTTTGCCAAAGCCCATAGTTTTGTCTGCGCCCATAGCAGAATTCATTCGCTTCATAAAGAAGATTCCCAAAACGACGAATGCTACAACCATAAGTATGGTAGGAAGCATACTAACAAGCCAGGAGGTTTCTCCGCCGCTTTCATAGTTGTACTTTATGTCATTTTTCTTGTCATCATCTTCATTAAATTCTATTACTTTTTCGTTTACGTCATTGATGAATAGATTGGAATCAGGAACTGTGTATCGGTATGTTTTTTTCTTACCGTCCTTTGCCGTTTCATCATCCCTTAACTCATATTCCAATTCTTTGGTATAAAGATTAAGTTCAAAGGCTGAGACTTCACCGTCACGGATTTTTTCGACAATTTCATAATACTTCGTAGTTGCTGATTGACTCGAAACATTACGCACCAAAACGAACGCAGCTATCAGTACAATCGGTATACCAAGATATAATAAAATATTCCTAATGTTTTTCTTCAAAAGGTTTTTCTCCTTCCATACTCGCTTTAATGTTTATTTTTTATACACATGAGGAGCCAGAACACCGACAAATGGTAAATTTCTGTATTTCTCATCGTAATCAAGACCGTACCCGATAACAAATTCATCGGGAATAACTTTACCCACATAGTCAGCTTGAACATCAGCCTTACGATTCGCAGTCTTATCAAGAAGGGTGCATATTTTAATACTTGCGGCCCCCCTGCCCTTTAACACTTCCTTAAGATATGCTAACGTTATACCGGAATCCAAAATATCCTCAACAATAAGTATGTCACAACCCTCAGGATTTATATCCAAATCCTTTCTGAATTGAACAACACCCGTAGTTTTTGCTCCACTGTACGAAGAAACTGCCATAAAATCTATTTGACAATCGCAGGTAATCTCACGCATCAGATCTCCCATAAATACAATGGCTCCTTTTAGTACGCTTACCAGATAGAGTTTTTTACCTTCATAGTCTTTTGATATTTGTTTTCCTAAGTCTCTGCATATTTGCTTTAGCTCCTCTTTGGATATTAAAACTCTCTCAATATCATTCATACACATAAACTTAACCCCTCATCCGTTTTTTGGTTATCTTCACAGATATTATTTTTTTAGTCTGTGACGTAACCGCACATCGCTTTGCAACACCGATCCCATATATCCATACCACACCGTCATCGTCGGCAATTACCGGCCAAACGGGACGTTCCCGCAATGGCACAGCATATTCTGTATAAAGCTTTTTCAGTGTTTTAGTACCGTTTGACTTATTTAGAAAGATTTTGTCACCCGGTAAACGACCCCTTACTTCCAATTTTCCAATTATTTTATCACAATCCAGTGTGTTATTTAATAATAAATCGTAAACAATTTCTGAAAAAACAATATTTTTTTCAACAAGCTCAACATTATATTGATATTGATGTTGATTTTGACTGTTTTTACTCTCAAAAAACAAGTGTCCCTCTTGAACAGTTGCATAATAATTTTTGCTGATACTTGTTTTCGAACCGTTCATACAAACATCATAAATGCTATTAATATGAAAATTATCCGGATAAAAACCCAACCGACTGAAATAGTATTTTGAAATGACCCTTTTGGCAATACACTTATCAAGGGAAGTAAAATTTTTTAAGCACAAACCACCTTTTTTTGTGAATCTTAATTCCAACTCGTCGTCTGCCAATTTTTCAAAAAAATGATTGACTTCATTCAGAGACTCTATCGTCCGTGAAAGTGACCTTTCAATAGAAGGATTTATTTCCTTCAAGATAGGTACTGCTTTGTGACGAATTTTATTTCGTGAATAATCATCGCATAAATTAGTACTATCTGTAACAAAGCATATATTATTTTTTTTACAATAATCAATTATTTCATCTCGTGTACAATAAATAAGAGGCCGGACAAACCTATCACGTTTTGCCGGTATTCCACAAAGGCCCTTTAATGCGGTACCTCTTGCGAGGTTAAAAAGCACCGTTTCAAGATTATCGCTGGAAGTATGCGCAGTAGCTATAACATCAGCGCCGACACTACCCAAAAATTTATATCTTTCGTTTCTTGCAGCAAGTTCAAGACTTTGTTTTGTTTCCTTTGCAATTAAAGGAATATTGGCACTGCCTAAAAACAATTTTGTTTTGTGTATTTCACATTGTCTTTCAACAAATTTTTGGTCGCTTTCTGCCTCATTTCCCCTGATTTTATGATTAAAATGAGCTGCATTAACGGTAATGCCCAATTTTCCTTTAAGATTATTCAGAGCAACCAATAGTGCCATTGAATCGGCTCCTCCCGAAAGGGCCACCGTTACGCACTGACCACTCTTTATAAGTTCAAAGTCGCCAATTGCCTTTAAAATCTTTTCTTCCATTTATCTAAACACATCCACAGATGTAAATCTGGTAAACTGACCGTCCCAATTAAGATCAATTGTTCTCGTTTCGCCGTGACGGTTTTTAGCCACTATACATTCGGCTTTATTAGGATCACTTGTATCCTGATCAGGTGACTTCTCATTATCGTAATATGTATCTCTGTAAAGGAACAAAACGATGTCTGCGTCCTGCTCAATCGAACCGGAATCTCTTAAATCCGCAAGCATCGGTTTATGAGATTTACCTTTTGTTTCCGTAGCACGTGAAAGCTGAGCACAGGCAATAACCGGAACCTTTAATTCCTTCGCCATTATCTTTAGTGTTCTTGTGATCTCTGAAATTTCTTGAACTCGGTTATCTGTCGCCTTTGCAGAGTGCATAAGACCGAGATAGTCAATAATTACAAGATCTACCCTTCTCATTCTGCGAAGCTTTGCCTTCATTTCAGGTACTGTTATATTTGAGCTTTCGTCAAAATATAGGTTTGCCTTTGAAAGATTGTCACCTGCTTGTGCCAGTCTTGTCCATTCGTCAGCAGTTAGTTCACCCGTTCTGAGCTTTTCGCTCTTTATTCCGGCTTCACTCGAAAGCAGTCTTTGAGCTAACTGGTCACGTGTCATCTCAAGAGAGAAAAAACACACCGTCTTTCCCGCAGTAACCGCAACATTACGCGCAATATTCAGAGCAAACGAGGTTTTACCCATACCCGGACGGGCTCCTAAGATTATAAGATCCGATTTATTAAGCCCGGTAATTACCTTATCCAATTCCGATATGCCACTTGGAATTCCTACATAATCATCCCTTGTTTCAGGGTCAGACATCTTCGAAAGTCGGTCATAGGTTTCGGTTTCAATTATTTGCTTAATGTGTGTAAGCCCACTAATTTCTCTACCCTCACGTATTTCATAAATACGCTGCTCTGCAGAGTCAAGCAAAGTCCCCGAATCCTTAACATTTTCACTTACATCCTTTATGATGTTTTGCGCAGCGCTCATCAGGGCTCTTGCGTAATATTTCTCTCGTACAATAGCAACATATGTAAGCACATTTGCGGAAGACGGAACAGTCTGAGCAAGTTGAGCAAGATATGCTTTGCCACCCGCTTCATCATATGTTCCGCTTTTTTTAAGCTTTTCCAATAAAGACACAAAATCTATTGTTTGACTCAATTCATACATAGAGGTTATTGCATTATATATTTCTCTATGCTGAGGGATATAAAAATACTCAGACTTTATTTGCGTTGCAATATCGCTTATACATTTTGGGTCTACAATGATTGAACCTATAACCGCCTGTTCAGCCTCTACAGAATACGGTGTTTTTCCGCCGTCCATATCAAAAATTAATTTTTCGTTACTCATAGTTTACTCCGTAACCTTAACAATAATTTTTGCAACTATTCCTGTATAAAGTTTGATTTCCGCCTCATATTCTCCGAAATTTTTAATGTCTTTAACCGTCATCTTTTTGCGATCTATCTCAATTCCTAAAGTCGCTTTAACCTGTGCAGCAATTTCTTTAGAGGTAACACTGCCAAACAGTTTACCTGAAGCACCTGCTTTCGCTTTTATAACGACGGTTTTACCGTTAAGATTTTCTGCCAAAGCTTTTGCTGCAGCAATTTCTTCTTTTTTATGATGCTCTTTTGCCGCTTCACGACTTTTGAGCTCGGAAAGTGCCGCACCATCTGCTTCAATAGCTAAATTTTTAGGGAAAAGAAAATTTCGGGCATAGC
>JAGAZW010000104.1 GCA_017939855.1 Clostridia bacterium
CACAAGCTCAAAGCAACCCACCGCTGCCGCTAGTGCAACAAATGCCGTTATAAAATAAGGGCTGACTGTGATTCCTAAAACGAGAACTGCGGCTACTGCAAGTGCCATTATTATTCCTGAAATTATACGAGTTTTCATATTCTGTCACTTCCTCTTTTCACTTCACTCCGCCAAATCTGCGGTCACGTCCGCAGAATGCGTCAATTGCAGTTTCAAGATGTTTTGGCTTAAAATCAGGCCACAAAACATCCGAAAACCAGTATTCAGCGTAAGCAGACTGCCATATTAAATAATTTGAAAGTCTGTACTCACCGCTTGGTCTGATAATAAAATCCGGGTCAGGATGACCGGCAGTATAAAGACGGTCGGTTATAGTCTGCTCAGTTATGTCTTCAGGGGCAATTTTTTCTTCAACTATTTTCTTTACCGCATGAACAATTTCGTCTCTGCCACCATAATTAAGAGCGATATTAAGGTGAAGCCCTGTGGCGTTTTCCGATTCGTTTTCAGCATCTTTAATAAGTTCCTTTATATCGTGGTCAAGCGGTTGTAAGTCTCCAATAAACTTAACCTTGATATTCTCATCCTTGAAATTTTTTGCATCCTTTAAATATTCTCGGAGAATATTCATAATATTTTCTACTTCTTCTTTAGGTCTTTTCCAGTTTTCAGTAGAAAAGGCATAGACCGTTAAATATTTAAGTCCTATTTTATTGCAATATCTTGCGATATCTTTAAAATTCTTACTACCCGCTGCATGACCCGCACTTCTCGGGAGCGAACGCTTTTTCGCCCATCTTCCGTTCCCATCCATAATGATAGCAATATGGGTGGGTAATTTTCGGTTTTGTTTTGCTTTTTTGTTAAACATCAACTATTAACACCTGCCAAAAACAGCGCACATAACCTTTATGTGCGCCGCCTTTATTATAGAGAAATTAAATTTCCATAACCTCTTTTTCTTTTAGTGCCGCAAGTTCGTCAATCTCCTTACAGCACTTATCAGTGATGTTTTGAATTTTCTTTTCTCCGTTTGCTTCATCATCCTCGGTAATGGAATTTGCCTTTTTAAGCGCCTTTAACTTGTCAAGTGCATCTCTGCGCTGGTTACGGGCAGCTACCTTCGATTCCTCTGCCTTTTTCCTGACATCTTTAACAATTTCCTTTCTTCTCTCCTCTGTGAGAGGTGGGAAGTTAAGGCGGATGAGCTTACCATCATTTTGAGGATTAATTCCGATTTCAGAAGTTAAAATTGCTTTTTCAATATCTTTAAGGGTTGAAGCATCCCAAGGCTGTATAACAAGTGTTCTCGCCTCAGGTACTGAAACTGCTGCCATTTGCTGAATCGGTGTTGGTACACCGTAATAATCTACCGTAACTCTATCTAATACCGATACGTTTGCTCTTCCGGCTCTTACAGCCTTATATTCACGCTCCAACGCATCAATAGTTTTACCCATCTTTTCTTCGGTTAATTTAAGTAGCTCTTGCATATGTTTTCCTCCTAAAACATTATTCAACAAGTGTTCCGTTATTTTCCCCTAAAACCGCCTTTTTAATATTTGACGGATCATTGAGATTGAAAACAAGAATTTTGATACCATTATCCATACAAAGAGAGGCGGCTGTGCTGTCCATAACATGTAGCCCTTTTTGTAAAACATCATAATGAGAGAGTGTGTCAAATTTTTTAGCAGACGGATTAAGCTTTGGATCACTATCATAAACTCCGTCAACATTCGTTGCCTTAAATATCACATCGGCACATATTTCAGCGGCTCTTAAGGCTGCTGCAGTATCTGTAGAGAAAAAGGGATTGCCGGTTCCACAACCAAAAATTACGACCCTGCCTTTTTCTAAATGTCGAATCGCTTTATTACGGATATAAGGCTCTGCTATCTGACGCATTTCAATTGCCGTCTGAACACGTGCCGTAACACCTAACTGTTCAAGGCAGTCACCCAACGCCAAAGAATTTATAGTTGTCGCAAGCATACCCATATGGTCAGCTCTGGTGCGATCCATTTTACCGCTTGAGCGACCACGCCAGAAGTTACCTCCGCCTACAACTATGGCAATCTCGACACCAAGATCCACACATTCCTTAACAACCTTGCAGACCTCCTCGACCTTGTTAAAGTCGATGCCGGTACCCTTTTCTCCGGATAAAACTTCGCCGCTTAATTTAAGCAGAATGCGCTTATAAACTGGCTCCACTTTAAACACTCCCTGATATTAAATTCTATATTTATATATATTTTACAATATAAGTGAAATAAAGTCAATTATAAAAACTGAAAATGCGAAACCCTACAAACAAACTGTGCGAGAAAAAACACAAAATTAAAAGCTCCTAACCTTGAAACTGTATATTGAAACAAAACCACCGGTTAAACCGATGGTTTTGTTTATCTAATTTTTTCAATCTCTACCTTTTCTATAAGGGAAAGGATCTCACCTTTTTGTGCGATTTTTTCGCTAAAGGCTGTAGCGCTTCCTGCTGCGACACCTAGCTTCAATGCCTTTTCACAGTTGCCGCTTTTTTGGTATTCAGCTATAAATCCCGCAACAAGACTGTCCCCGGAACCTACGGTATTTATTGCCTTCCCTTTTGGTGACAAAGCTTTGTAAACGCCCTTTTTGCTGACTAAAATCGCACCGTCTTTTCCACAGGAAACAACAACATTTTCTGCTCCCATTTTACAAAGTTCATATGCATATTTTATAATTTCATCATCACTTTTTATTTGGGTTTCAAAAATACCCTCAAGCTCTGCAGTATTAGGTTTTATTAAAAATGGATTATATTTAAGGCAATTTAGCAAAAGCTTACCTTCGGCATCAACAACCGTTTTTACACCCTTTTGTGCAGCAATTTCCAGCATCGAAGAATATATATCCTCGGGGCAGTTTTTAGGTACCGAGCCCGAAAGACAGAGTATATCTGCTTTATCTAGAGCTGATACCCTTTCTAAAAGCTTTAAAAGGCTTTCACCGTCTATTTCTGGAC
>JAGAZW010000105.1 GCA_017939855.1 Clostridia bacterium
GCATTTGCAAAATGTTTCCCTGTCCAGCAAGTTCCATTGTTGTTGCAAATAATAATTTTCAATATATGCATGTGGCCTGTGCTGATTCCCCTCTGGGCCCATTCAAAAATGAAAAGTGCCTTTATGACCATTTCTCTATCGACTCACATATGGTAAAGACAAATGCCGGTCTTTTTCTTTGGTATGCTAAAGACAATCTCGAACACAATCTTGTGGGCACTAGAATTTATGTAGATAGATTTATAGACCCATACACCCCCGAAAACAACCCCAAGGAAGTGCTTTTGCCCGAATTTGATGAGGAAAAATTTACTCCTCAGTGCACCAAGGAACGGGATTGGTATACTTTGGAAGGGCCCTTTTGGTTTAAAGAGGGTGATTGGCAATATCTTATGTATAGTGCAGGATGTTATCAAGATAACACATATCACATTGGTTATGCCATTGCAAAAACAGATGAACAAGACCTTAAAAAAATAGACTTTATAAAGGTTAAAAACGGCAACAATTTCTCTCCCTTAATTATTAAAAACTCCTTTGAGGAGGGCACCGGTCATCATAGTGTTATAAAAGTAGATAACGAATATTACGCCATCTACCACGCCAGAGATTACCAAAACACAACCTCAACCGATTATGTTGAAAGAAGGACAGCGCGAATTTGCCGTCTTATAGTGAATGATGGTGTTATTACAGCCGAACGCTTTGAAAATCATATATAGAACCGATATCTAAATCGGAGAGACAAGCCAAAACGAAAGACACCCAAACGACCTTTGGGTAGGACTTGAACTACTTACCTTGATAAAAACGTAAAATTCTGTTACAATTTACAAAAAGGTATTGACTTTTACCCAACGTAAAAAACTATGATTTCGGTGTAAATGGAGGTGTTTCTATGAAAATAAAGGCAGTATGCGAATTAACCGGTCTTACCGATCGCACGATTCGTTACTATATTGAAGAAAAACTGATATCTCCCTTGTACACCGAGAATTATTTGGGTCGTAAAACCTATAGCTTTTCCGAAAAAGACATTAAAGACTTAAACGATATTGCCGTTTTGCGAAAATTTGATTTCACTTTGGAGGAGATAAAATCGGTAATCAATGACGCGGAAGCAAGTAAAGAAATTCTTTCCAATGTAAAAGATAGAACGGCGCAAACTGTTTTGGATGGTCAAAACAAACTCTTTGTGTTATCACAGATCAGTACCGAAAAAACTTATACAGTCGCAGAGCTTGCTGAGGCGTTATCAAAGGTCTCTTTGGATATGCCTGAGCATAAGGAAACAATTAAAACCAATATTCTAAAAACGGTATTGTCTGTTTTAAAAACAATAATAATCTTTGCGGTTGTTTGGCTGCCGATAGCGTTAAGCATATTTGTAGTCACCATTAGTATCAATGATTATCATTATCCCGTTTTTGAACCTATAATGATTGGATTGACAATTACTTCTTTTCTACCGTCCATAACGGTATTGATTGTGTCAAAAACAAAACTGAAATGGAAAAAGATTGCACTACGAATTTTGCTCGTTTTTTGTATTTTGAGCATACCCGTTAGCTTTTTTATGTCATTTGGAATTGTGTCAAAATCCCAAACAACAGATATTAGAAATTACCGTGACTTTGATGCTGATTGCCTTGCCAATAGAAATGTGGTGTTCCAAGAGCTATTCCCAAACTGGCCGCAATACTTTGAAAATGTAAAACAAGCAGATGGCAGTTATAAAACAGTTTATCTGGATTCGCATTATTATTATCACTACCACGAAGGATTTGACTACACCTACGACATCTATGCCGAGTGGCCATTGAGTGAAGATGAATACGCCAAAGAGGTAAAACGAGCAACTGCTGTATTTACAAAAAATGTTGAAAATCAAACATACAATTATAAGTTTGCGGAAATTATAAAAGGGGACTATAATTGTCTGATATTGTATAGCGGTAATGCGCCTTTCGCCAAGGCGACCGATAATTATGATTATATTATTTTTGCTTATAATGATGAAAATAACACCGTTCGGTACATCTGCTGTGACAGTCTTGAAAACGGCGCAGGTCAGCCGTATTATTTAGAACTCGATTGGTGATATCTTTTTCGGTGCGATGTGCCAACATTTCGAACCGAAAAAGATATCGGTTCGAAAAACCCCGAAACCACAGCGGTTTCGGAGTTTTGTTATACCATTTTTTAAAGCTAAATTCAAAAGATATCATTTCCTCAAAACAACCTTTGGGGAGGACTTGAACTAAATTCAACAGATATTAAGGGCAGATTTTACGATTAATTTCGTAAAGTCTGCCCTTTTTTTGTTTTTATAAATGTTAAATGTTTGTGTCTTGAAGAATAGCTCCTAGCTGGAGAAAAGCAAGTTTATTTTTTCCATTGCGACCCGTTCATTGCAATACACAAAATTAAACTCACCACTAATCTGCATATCTGCAACAGAGAAGGTGGCA
>JAGAZW010000010.1 GCA_017939855.1 Clostridia bacterium
ATTAAAAAATGCCTCGATTCCTACGGTGATTGTGGAATGTGGCTTTTTAAGCAATAAAGCAGAGTTGGAATTGCTGAAAAACGAGGATTATCAATACAAGATGGTTTTTTGTATAGCATCGGGAATTATAAATTTTAATTTGGAAAATTGAGGAATGGAAATGGCATCAAAAAGTAAGACGATGTATATATGTCGTGAGTGCGGTTATGAAACGGTAAAATGGTTGGGTAAATGTCCTAATTGCAATAATTGGGACTCTTTTGATGAGCAATTGGTATTTTCTAAAAAAGAAACTCTATTGGCAAAAAGCTCTTTAAAGACTCCGTCAGCTTTAAAGCTTTCAGAAATTGATCCATCGGATGAGCATAGATTTATAACCGATATTTCCGAAATGGACAGGGTGCTCGGCGGCGGCATAGTAAAGGGCTCGGTGGTGCTTTTAAGCGGCGATCCGGGAATAGGAAAATCCACCATACTAATGCAGATTTGTAACGCATTAAAGGATAAACTCAAGATTCTTTATGTGTCGGGAGAGGAGTCTGCTGCGCAAATAAAGCTCAGAGCATCAAGGCTCGGTGTTAAGGGCGATAATGTGACCATTATGTCAGAAACTGACACACAAGCGGTATGTGAGTACATAATGTCGGTCTCACCCGACCTTGTTATGATAGATTCCATTCAGACAATGCAAATTTCCGAGCTTAGTTCTTCTGCGGGGAGCATTGTTCAGGTAAGGGAATCGACTAATATGCTCTTGCGAACTGCTAAAAATCTTGACATCCCGATTTTTATTGTTGGACACGTGAACAAAGGCGGAGATATTGCGGGACCTAAGGTGCTGGAGCATATTGTGGATACCGTTCTTTATTTTGAGGGTGAGAGAAATCAGTCATATCGTATTTTAAGGGCAATAAAAAACAGATTTGGTTCTACAAATGAAATAGGTGTTTTTGAGATGACCGAAAAAGGACTTATGGCTGTGGGAAATCCTTCTGCAATGCTGCTTTCCGGAAGGGCAAGTAATGTTTCGGGCGGATGTATAACCTGTATTATGGAGGGTACCAGACCTATTTTAGCCGACATTCAAACCCTTGTTACAACTACCGGATTCGGTAACCCGAGAAGAATGTCAAACGGTTTTGACTATAACCGCCTTAATATGCTTTTGGCAGTATTGGAAAAGAGGTTAGGGCTATATTTTTCAAACCTCGACACCTATCTTAATATAATAGGCGGTATGCACTTGGACGAGCCTGCGGCAGACCTTGCTATTTGTATGGCTCTTGTATCTGCACTCAGAGACGTCCCGATTGACGATAAACTAATTGCCGTTGGTGAGGTTGGACTTTCGGGAGAACTGCGTTCAATACCCAGAATACAGGCAAGAATAAACGAGGCAGCGTCGCTCGGATTTAAGAGAGTCGTTCTTCCAAAGGCGTGTTTAAAGGCGATAACAAATCCTCCGAAAGATATAGAGCTTATCTATGTGCGAAGTCTTAAAGAGGCAATTGATATGATAAGATAGCAACAATCCCCTTTTTTGAGGGGATTGTTTTCGTTATACAAAAAAAGAAGACGGAGTTTCCGTCTTCTTTAAAATATCATTTGATTTCTTGTTCTAAATTTTTAAAATAATCTGTATGAAAGAATTCTGTTATTGAAATATCGATTCCGTCGCAAAGTTTTTTGATTGTAACAATACCGGGATTTTTGCTTTGGTTATAAAGCATAGATTTAACCGTTGTGTAGGGAACGCCCGAAAGACTTGCCAGTTTACAAAAGGTGATGCCTTTTTTATAACACAATTCCTCAAATCTTTTCTTTACGGCTTCAGTAATATTCATAATAATCACTCCTGACAGAGAGTATTTACACTATAACATTCCTTTTACAAGCCTCTTTGCATTTTCCGCAACCGTCGCAGAGGGAGTAGTCGATTTGTGCCAAATTGTCCTCTACCTTAATGGCGCCCTTTTCACACACCTTCTCGCACATTTTACAAGCGATGCAGGAAACCTTACACGCCTTTGCCACTGCAGCACCCTTTGATTTGTTGGAGCATTTTATAAGGGTGGGTATGTTTTCGGCTTTAAGGGAAATAAGGGACTTAGGGCATGCGCCAACGCACTTTGAGCAGCCCACACACTTATCCATACAAACAATCGGTCTGCCGTTTGTAACGGTAATGGCGCCGAAAGGACAGACGGCGGCACAGTCACCGAAACCGATGCAGCCGTATTCACATTCCATAGGTCCTAAATGAACGAGGTTAGCCGCCTTGCAGCTCATCATTCCGCTATATGCGTATTTAGCGGTGGTGATTTCGGGAGCACCTGCACAGGCTATAAATGCCTTTTTAGGTTCGGTACTGACCTGAACCCCTAAAAGCTCACTTAATTTTTGGGCGGTAGCAGTTCCGCCGGGGGCGCAAAGGTCGGGCTGGGCATCTCCTGAGGCGATAGCCGCAGCATAACCGTCACAACCCGAAAATCCACAGGAACCGCAATTGGCACCGGGCAGACATTCCTTAATTTTTTCTTCCTTTTCGTCGGTGGGGACTGCCATAAACTTTGAAGCGAGGGAAAGTCCCAAGCCCACAATAAGTCCTATAACCGAAACGATAATAACGGGTAAAATTATATCCATAATTTAACCTCCTATTCCCGAAAATCCCGAGAAGGAAAGGGCTACTAAGGCTGCTGCAATGAGGGTTATGGGAAGACCCTTTAAAAATTCGGGAACGTCGGCGGCTTCAAGCTTTTTTCTTATTCCTGCAAAGAGCACCATAGAGAGCATAAAGCCAAGACCTGCCGCAAGTGCATTGAAAAGTGACTCGATGTAGGTCAGCTCGTTCTGGATGTTAAGCATTGTAATACCCAGCACCGCACAGTTGGTGGTGATAAGAGGCAGATAGATACCCAGAGCCTCATAAAGCGGTTTTATGTATTTCTTTAAGAATATTTCGATTAATTGAACTATTGCTGCAATAACGAGAATAAAGACTATTGTTTCAAGGTAGGTGAAATTGGGGTAGAGCAGATAGTTGTATATAGGCCATGTAACCGCCGAGGCGATAACCATAACCAGAGTTACTGCGATACTCATTGAAAAGGCGGTGTTTACCTTTTTCGACACACCCAAAAACGGACATATACCGAGAAATTTGGAAAGCACCATATTATTTGTCAAAATTCCTGCAAGAAGGATTGCAGTTATGGAGGTTAAACTAGGCATTTACTTTTACCTCCTCTTTTTTGATTTCTTCACAAGAAGCTTTATCGGCGTTTTTGCAGGACGACCTTGCAGGGCAGTTGGCGCAACCGAGATGCTCCACAACCTTTTTGCCCTTTCTTTTAGCGACAGCGTTTGACAAGGCGATTAAAATGCCGAATACGAAGAAGCCGCCTGCGGGGAGCAGGAAGACTGTCATAGGCTCAATAAATGGTTTGGTAACTTCAAAGCCGAAAAGTGTTCCCGCACCTAAAAGCTCACGGATACTGCCCATAAGGGTGAGGGTGGCGGTGAAACCGATTCCCATACCCAAGCCGTCCAAAACACTGGGAAGAACCGAGTTTTTGGAAGCAAACATTTCGGCACGGGCGAGAATAATACAGTTAACAACTATAAGCGGTAAAAAGATGCCGAGCGATTTATCAATCGAGGGGGTAAACGCCTTTACAAGCATCTGTACCACGCTGACAAATCCTGCAATAATTGTTATAAATGCAGGGATTCTTACCTTGTCGGGAATAATGTTGCGAAGCAGGGAGATAGCAAGGTTTGAGCAAACCAAAACTGCCGTTGCCGCAACACCCATACCGATACCGTTGACGGCGGCGGTAGTAACTGCAAGGGTAGGACAGGTGCCGAGCACCAGTCTTAAGACGGGGTTTTCGGTTATAAGTCCATTGGTAAAATATTTAAGATTATTACCCTGCATTATTTGGCACCTCCCTTGTTATCCACAATCATTTCCGTGTATTTTAATGCTTTATTAACGGCGTTTGTGACAGCTTTTGAAGAAATGGTAGCGCTTGTAACGGCATCGATTTCATTCTCTGCGGATTTTGTGCCACTCTTTACAACCTTTATACCATACTCTTTACCCTCGAATTGAGAATAAAATTCTTCATTTTTCACATTTTGTCCAAGACCGGGAGTCTCGCTTGATGCATCTAGGATACAAACAGAATTAATGGTGAGGTCGGTGTTTACCGAAATCATAACACTCATATCTCCGCCATAACCATTTTCAGTTATTGTGAAAATATATCCTATAGTTTTGTTGGCTTTTTTGGCGGTGTGATAGGTTACCGATTCGTCTTTTGAAATCTCAAGCTCACCTTTAAAGTATGCGTCTGCCTTTAAAACCGACTTCATAGCCTTTTGCGTTTCACTTTCGGTGTTTTTTGTGATAGCAGGTGCAGTCACCGCATTGGTAACGCTGAGGGCTAAGGTGATTATTATGCAGATACAAAGCATAACAACGGTGGGAATTATAATAGTTTTTTTATTGTTGTTGTAAAAAGCTTTTATCCTATCCATTTGCCTTGCCCTCCTTCATACCGAAAGGTTTTTTAAGGGTAAGGGTGTTTATATGCGGAACAAGAATATTCATTAAAAGTATTGCATATGAAACACCTTCAGGCAGGTTGCCGAAGTGGCGGATAATAAAGGTCAAAGCACCACAGCCTATACCGAAAATAAGCTTTCCTATGTCTGTAACGGGACAGGTAACATAGTCGGTTGCCATAAATACAGCGCCTAGGATTAGTCCGCCCATAAGTAGTTGTTCTAAAACGTTATCCCCTGCAATAAGTGAACACAAAGCGAATGTTCCTAAAAAGCTCAAAGGGATAATAGGCTTTATAACCCTTCTTAAAACAAGGACTAAACCGCCTATTAAAAGCAGGAATGCCGAGGTTTCGCCGATGCAGCCTGAGTGCATACCAAAAAAGAGATTCCTAATTGAAACAGAACCGCTTTCCATAGCAAGTGGCGTAGCACCGGAGGTGGTGTGGGAAATGGGCTCAACAAACGAGGTAACCTTTGAAGAAAAGGATACAAGAAGTATAATTCTTGCAGTAATTGCGGGATTAGCAAAGTTATAGCCTAAACCGCCGAACATCTGCTTGACAACAATTATTGCGGCGATGCTACCTATTGCTGCAATCCATAAGGGAGTAGTTGCAGGGAGATTCATTCCCAGAAGAAGACCGGTTACAATAGCGGATAAATCGCCGATAGATTGCGGTTTTTTAAGAATTAAATTCCA
>JAGAZW010000106.1 GCA_017939855.1 Clostridia bacterium
CTTTTAAAATTAAAATAGCAATTCTATAATCTGATAGGATTTTTTGCGTTGACTTTATTAGAAAAATTGTTATTATTAAAATGCAGAGTTTTTAAATTTAAAGTATAATTTCAGTGAGGTATATATGCAAGTTATAAGAAATAAAATCGGATTTATATGTGATATGGACGGTGTTATCTACCATGGCAACAGAATTTTGGATGGAGTTGCCGAATTTGTCAATTGGCTAATAAAGTCAAACAAAAGATTTGTCTTTTTAACAAACAGCTCTGAGAGAACACCTCACGAGCTGAGTATGAAGCTCGAAAGAATGGGACTGTCTGTTTCTGCCGACCATTTTTATACAAGCGCCATGGCAACTGCCGAATTTATCCATACCCAAAATCCCGGATGTACAGCATATGTAATAGGCGAGGCTGCTCTTTCAAAAGCCCTTTATGATTTCGGCATTTATATGAATGATGTAAACCCCGATTATGTTGTTGTGGGTGAAACGAGGACATATAATTTTGAAAAGCTGGAAAAGGCTATTGAGCTCGTAAATAAAGGGGCAAAGCTCATCGGCACAAATCCCGACATCACAGGTCCTTCCGAAAAAGGTATAATCCCCGCCACAGGCGCACTTATATCACCTATTGAAATCGCTACCGGCAAAAAGGCATATTTTGTTGGAAAGCCAAATCCTTTAATGCTTCGTCATGGCATGAGAAAGCTCAACTGCCACAGCGAAGAAATTGCATTCATCGGTGACAGAATGGATACCGATATTGTTGCAGGTATAGAATCGAATGTGGATACCGTTTTAGTATTAAGCGGCGTCACTTCAAGAGAAGCTATAGACAACTTCCCCTATCAGCCTAAATACGTCTTAAACGGCGTGGGAGAGATTGTTACCGACAAATAATTAGCAAAATATCCAAAAAAATATTCCTCCATTAATAAATAAATGTTGAAAAACTTCGAACTTTGTAGTGTTTTATTAACAAATTTGTCAATATTGTCTTGACATACAAAATTTGTTAATATATAATTAATATATAAATTTAAGGAGGTTTTCTCTATGAGTAAATTCTGTGGAAATTGTGGCGCTCAGCAGCCCGATGAAGCAAACGTATGCGGCAATTGCGGTAGCGTATTAGCTTCTGAAAATGCTGGTAACACCGATGCTGTAAGCACTATTAAGTCTAAGGCTCCCATTATTGTTGCAGCCGCAGCCGTTCTTTTGGTAGTAATTATTCTTATCGTTGCTCTTTCCGGCGGTGGATATAAGAAGGCCGTTAAGAATATGATGGCTGTTCAGTTTGAGGGTAAAGCAAACAAAATCGAAAAGCTCGCTCCTAAAGAATACTGGGATTACTTAGAAGAAGAAAATGAAGACTTCGATATGGATGAAATGATCGAAGAGTATGAAGAAGAATGGGAAGATCGTCAGGACTATTACGAAGATGAGTTTGGTAAGAACTTTAAAGTTAAGTATAAAATAGTTGACAAAGACGAACTCAGCGAAAAGAAACTTGAAGATCTTGCAGATGCTCTTAATGAAAACTTCGATATCAAGCGCAAGGATGTTAAAAAGGCATATAAGCTTGACATTGAAATGACCATTAAAGGCAGCGAAGACGAGGATGACGGCGAATTAGAGGATGTACTCGTTGTAAAAATCGGTAGCGGTTGGTACATTTGCTCTGAAGGCGGATACTTCCCCTACGCATACTAATTAAATAGATTTAAACGCCCCGAAAATTCGGGGCGTTTTTTAATTTTTCTATAAAAGTTAAGCGCCGCAAAAATTTCTGCGGCGCATTTATTATTCTTTGCAAAAAATAATAACTTAAAAATTAAGCATTGGCATTGAGCTTCTTAACAAGTGCAGACTTCTTTCTTGCTGCATTGTTCTTATGAATAATACCTCTAACAGCTGCCTGATCAATTTTAACAACTGCTGTTTTTACTGCTTCACCTGCATCGGCAGCCTTTGCATCAATAGCAAGATCAGCCTTTTTTATAGCGGTTCTTAAAGCAGAACGGTACGCCTTATTACGTTCGTTGTTTGCAGCGCTTACTGCAACACGTTTCTTCGCAGATTTAATATTCGGCATTTCGCCACCTCCTTAATATAACAGGATTTTATCACAGTAACATATATGATATCACAATCAATCTGAAAAAGCAAGTATTTTATTCTGAAATTTTATTTTTTTCGACTTTGGCTGCTTCATCGGATGCCTTTGAACGTTTTTCTTTGATAATACCTATAAGCATTGCTACACTAAGAGCTGAAAACGCAGCTATACCTAAAACAAAAACAATTCTTAACCACGAGGGCATACGGTTTTCTTCAAAGCCCATAAGTTTAAAATCCGAAAAAATCTTATCTGCCTCATCTGAGGGAGTAGCTCCCGAATTATAAAAACAAAAACGGTATATATTACCCGAGCATATAGTTACATACTGAGTCACAGCATAGCTGCCGCCGGAGTCGCTTAAAACTTCGGAAAATTTGATGTATTTTCGATCGTTGTTTGTAACGTATTCATAGCTTGAGTTTTGGACATCCGTAACCTTTTGGGCAAATTCATTCAGTGATTCATCATCCAAAGCCGAAATATCCTCTGCCAAATCGGAAAAATCGGTATGCTCCTCTATTATTCTTATTTGACGGTATTTATCCTTACTTACAGCTAACATTAAAACTCCGTTATCTTCAAAATAGTCACGAAGTGTACCGGGTTTCATACCCAGTCTGTTTGCCATTGAGGTGACATCTTCACCTTTATATAGGGTATTGTAGTCGTCGGAAAGTTTAATGATGAACTTTTCATCTTTCTCTTTAGCGCAGACATTAAAGGACAAAAGGGTAAGAATAATTACCAGAACACAAATAAACTTTACTTTCAAAAAATCACATCCGTTTTTCAGATAAGTCCGTTTTGTTTTTTTGCAGCAGTAAGGGTGTTTTGCATAAGCATCGCAATAGTCATAGGACCCACACCTCCAGGAACGGGAGTTATGTAGGATGCTTTTTCTTTAACGGTGTCGAAATCTACATCACCGCAAAGTTTGCCGTCGGCTCTGTTCATACCGACATCAATAACAACAGCTCCCGGCTTTACCATATCGGCGGTAACAAATTTCGCTTTACCGACAGCAGCTACCAATATATCGGCTCTGAGGCACACCTCTTTTAAATCGACAGTTCTTGAATGACAGGTAGTGACCGTACCGTTTTTATGCAGCAGCAACATACTCATAGGTTTTCCTACTATGTTGGAGCGTCCTATAACAACACACTCTTTGCCTTCGGGTGAAATATCGTAATATTTAAGCATTTCCATAACACCCGCAGGAGTACAGGGAACAAAATCGTAGTCACCAATCATTATTTTTCCTACATTCGCAGGATGGAAGGCATCTACATCCTTTTGAGCGCTTATGGCATTGATAACTGTCTGGTCGTCAAGGCCTTTAGGCAACGGCAACTGGCACAAAATACCATTGACATTCTTTTCTTGGTTTAAAGTATTTATGAGGGACAAAAGCTGCTCTTGTGTAGTATCGGCGGGTAGGACGTATTCAAAGGATTTTATTCCTAAATCCTCACAAGCCTTTTTCTTATTGGCAACATAAATTTTTGATGCGGGATCCTCACCTACAAGTATTACCGCAAGGCCCACAGATATACCCTTTTCTTTAAGCTCTGCCACCTCTGCTTTTACTCTGTCCTTTACTGCCGCTGATACTATCTTACCATCTATTAAATTACTCATCTTCTTTTATCTCGCTTTCTGTTACAGGTTCTTCTTTTTCGTGGGTATATAATTCCACATACTCTGCATTACTTTCCTGCTTTTTAATTCTGACAAACATATAAACTAAAAGCACAACACTGGCAAGGCACAACAACACAGAAAGCGCTTGAGAAACACGAATATTTGCTACAAGGTAAAGGCTGTCTGTTCTAAGGCCCTCAATAATTGCTCTTCCAAAACCGTACCACACACCGTACATTAAAACCATCTGACCGCTGAACTTGCGCCTTTTACTTAATATATGAAGCACCACAAAGCCTAAAAGACACCATACTGATTCATAAAGAAAACAGGGATGAACAAGTCCGGGACCTACTTCGCTTACAGTATTTTCACTTTGCATTCCCCACCAAGGGTCATAGGTAAGACCTCCGAATGCCTCCTGATTAAAGAAGTTTCCCCATCTGCCGATGCCTTGCCCGATAAGAAAGGCTATAGCCGCCATATCGAACATATCCAGAATTTTTATTTTTCTCCAGTGGCACATCAGTGCTCCGCAAACGAAGGCACCTATCACCGCACCATATATTGCAAGTCCCGAAAAACCCGAACCGTCAAAGCCGAAAAATTCTTTTATTCCACCAGTCATCTTTCGATCGTCAAAAATAAGATAATACGCACGAGCACAAAGGATAGAGACGGGTGTTGTAACAAGAACTACGTCAAGCATTCTGTCGGTATTAATATTAAATCGCTTAGCATTTTTGATTCCGTATATAATAGCCAACATAAAGCCTAAAGCGATAACGATTCCGTACCAATACACATCCCAAGTGAAATTTCCTATTTTAAGTGTAAAGGCTATGGGCTTTAAGGTAAAGTCCATACCAAACATTTCAACATTATATGTCATTTTCAGCTCTCCTTTGGGTTTATTACCGAAAGCACCGCATTTTCGTTGTCAAAAACATCTAATCTTTTATAGACATCGTCAGCAGTAACGGTCTTGAGCAGCTTGATTTCTTCAAAAAGGTCATAATCGCACATAGCACATTCAACCAGCTGCATTGCTATACCGTCTACATTGTTAAAGCGGCGTATCGCATCACCATACATACCGCACTTAACCGCCGAAAACAGCTTTTTATCTATACCCGTCTCTTTAATACGGGAAATTTCCTGTTTTATTTTTTCGGCAACGAATTTGGGGTCCTTCGACTCACCCTCAAAGATTACCGCAGCATAACCGTAGCCGTTAAAATATTCTGCGGAAAACTCATCGTTTATATATCCGCCTCTGACAAGCTGCGCATACAACGGTGAGCTGTCACCGCAAATAATCTCCAAAAGCAACGACATACATACCTTTGATTTAAGTCTTCTTAAAGGTGTATCAATCTTTTGCTTAAAGCCCAAGCAAAACATCGGCATTGCCACTTCAAGCTTTTGCTCAACATAATCCGATACAATATTTTTAGGCTCATCAACAAGGCATCTTTCTATCGAAACGGGATCCTTTGCTTTTATCGAATCGTTTATCTGCTTTAGTATCCTTTCGGTATCCACATTACCTGCGATACATACAAACATATTTGCAGGGTTATAAAAGGTGTTATAGCATTTATAAAGAAGCTCGGCATCGATTTCGCCAATCGATTCCACTGTACCCGCTATATCTATTTTTACCGGATGATTATGATACATGCTCGACAGCATATTGAACATAACCCTCCAAGCAGGACTATCGTCATACATTCTTATTTCCTGTCCTATAATCCCCTGCTCTTTTTGTACTGTTTGGTCGGTAAAATAAGGGGACTGAACAAAATCAAGCAGTATTTCTAAATTATCATAAAATTTATCAGAACAGGAAAAGAGATAGCAAGTGCGATCAAAGGAGGTAAAGGCATTCGCCGAGGCACCTGTTTTAGCGTAACGGGTGAAAGCATCACCGTCCTCACTCTCAAAAAGTTTATGCTCCAAAAAATGAGCTATACCCTCAGGAACAGATACAGCTTGACCGTCGTTTAAAGAAAAGCAGGTATCAATAGAGCCGTATTTAGTTCCAAAAATGGCGTACGCAGACGAATACTGCGACTTTTCCATTATATAAATTTTAAGTCCGGAGGGATGAACCGCTTTTACATAACTTTCGCCTATAGGGCTTTCAAAAACTTCTTTTTTCATTTATTCTCCTCCTTTGGAAGAAGCAGATATTCTGTATTCAGCTTTATACCCTGGGCCGCCTTTATCACATTTTCACGAGTCACACAAGAAAGCTCTTGTATTACATCCTCGGGAGAATATAGTCTGCCCGAACACATCTTCACCGAATACCAGATATCAATGGTCTCTTGACTATCATTAGAGGATTTTAGTGAATCTGTTATACCTTTAATGGATGATTCAAATTCAAAATCTGTAAAATCACCATTTTTCATTATTTCAAGCTGATTTAGTATCTCATTTCGTGCCTTTTGTGCGTTTTGGGCCTCAACTCCGCTTTCTACCACAACCAGACCCTTGATTCTTACCGACGTTGCCGCACAATAATAACAAAGACTCATTTTTTCGCGGACATTACTGAAAAGTCTTGAATAAGGACCTCCGCCGAAAATATCCGCCATAACCATTAAAGATGTAGCCCGTTCACCCTCACCGCATATATCTGAGGAAAAGCCCATGACAAGCTTTCCTTGAGCAACATCCATTCTCTCTGTAACCGTTTTGACCTCTGTTGCAGCTTTAGTAGGACGCACAGCAGAAAAATCGGTTATATAACTGCGATTAATGCTTGACAATTTCTCCGAAAGCGTTTCAAAAAGACCTGAAGGGAGATTTCTTGAAATAACATTAACGTGAATATAAGCATGAGCTAAAAGATTTCTCCAGGCATCATAAAGGCTCTCACCTGTTATTTTTTGAACGTCTTCCTCGGTACCGCACTTTGAAACACCGTAATCTTCGTCCGAAAACATTTCTTCAATCATACGGTTTTTAGCATATATTCGCTTCTCGCTCAATTCACCCCGAATGTGTTCAATCGCCTTTCTTTTTTCCCTTTCCACGTCTGAATCATGAAAGGCTCCGTCTGCCAATTTTGGTTCAAAAAGCAGACTCTGTAATAGTTCGCAGGCTTGTTGGGTTAATTGCTCGTTGTCGAGAGTATACTTATCGTCAATAACCGAAATTGCCATCTTAAGCAGCTGAAAATCCCCAATCTTTTCAGCAGATGCCGAAAGACGAGCACCGTATAGCTTATTCAGTTTGTAATTTAGTCTGGAAAAATCAGGATACTTTTCTCCGCAAGTGGTAAGCACAAAAGGAAGCAGTGCATTAACCGCTACATTTTCACGCTTTAGCGGAAGATAAAAGTTAAATGAAATCAGTGTTGTATTAAAACGCAGACTTTGAATGAACATTCCCGACGCACCGTCGGAAAGCTTGGTCATTTTAACCGACATTTTCTACCTCCGAATTTTATAATTATTCAATTTATTATACCACACTTTTACTTCCTTTAACAACCTTTTATGGTAAATTTATTTAAATTTTACAGAAGTTGGACATAAAACAGTGGTTGTTTGAGGTTTTTCTTGTATTTTATAATAATCTGTGATATAATTAACAATAATTACGTGATAATGGGGTTAGAACTATGAAATGTCCTTTTTGCGGTTATGAAGAAAGCAAGGTTATAGATTCCCGTCCTACTGACGAAGGAGAAAAAATAAGACGCCGAAGAGAGTGTCTTAAATGCACAAAACGTTTCACTACCTATGAAATGATAGAAAGTCTTCCTATTATAGTCATTAAGCGTGATAAATCGAGAGAGGTTTTCAATCGTGAAAAGCTTATGAACGGTATGCTAAGGGCCTGTGAAAAACGTCCTGTTGCAATCGAAACGCTGGAAAAAGCAATTGATGATATCGAATCAGTTATTCAAAATTCTCTCGACCGAGAAGTGAGCAGCGAAAAAATCGGCGAGCTGGTTATGCAAAAGCTAAGCGATATTGACGAAGTAGCCTATGTTCGCTTTGCTTCGGTTTATCGTCAGTTCAAGGATATCAACACATTCATGAACGAACTCAGCAAACTTCTCAACAAATAATATTTCAAATATCAAACGGTATTTCTATACCGTTTGTTTTTGTAAAAGGAGACCTTTATGAACAACTATGAACTTTTAGCCGAGCTTTTACTGCCAGATATAGATAAAACACCCGATTATTATGAAAACCTTTATCCCGAAAGAGCACTTGCTGAAGGCGCAAGGGTTACCAGAATCGCTCCAAGTCCCACAGGGTATCTACATTTAGGAACACTTTTTACCTCCCTTGTAAACCGCATAACTGCCACCTCTACAAACGGTATTTTCTATACAAGAATCGAGGATACCGATAAAAAGAGAGAGGTTGAAGGTGGAATCGAGGATATAATTGAGGGTCTTAAGCGTTTTGGCATTTCGATTGACGAAGGCTTTATAAGTGGAAACGAGGAAAGCGGCAATTACGGTCCCTATCAACAAAGCAAGAGAGCCGAAATTTATCAGACCTACGTTAAATCCCTGATAAAACAGGGTCTTGCTTACCCTTGCTTCTGCACTGCAGAAGATCTTGATGCTGTGAGAAAAGAGCAGGAACAAAATAAAATACGCACCGGTTATCACGGAAAGTGGGCAAAACACCGTGATATAACCTATAACGAAGCGAAGGATTTAATAGAACAAGGAAAAACATTCGTTATCAGACTGAAATCCCCTGGCAATGAAGAAAACCGCATCACCTTTGAAGATGGTATAAAGGGTAAAATAGAAATGCCCGAAAATGACGAAGATTTTGTGCTTTTGAAGTCCGATGGAATACCGACCTACCATTTCGCTCACGCTATAGATGACCATCTTATGCACACCACACATGTTTGCCGAGGCGACGAATGGATATCCTCAACACCTAAGCATATTCAATTGTTCAAACTTTTAGGCTTTAAGCCTCCTAAATATGCCCACGTTTCTCCCATAATGAAGTTGGAAAACGGCGCAAAACGCAAAATTTCAAAAAGGAAAGACCCTGAGGCTGCAGTTCATTTCTTTGCTGAACAGGGTTATGACAGCGAAAGTGTTATAGAATATCTTATGACCATCGCCGCATCCGATTTCGAGGATTGGCGCAGAGCAAACCCCACCGCCGACTACAGAACATTTAAGTTTAATCTTAAAAAGATGAGTGTTTCGGGTGCTTTGTTTGATGAAAACAAGCTTAATGACGTAAGTAAAATTAAGGTAGCTTCTATGAACAGCGATACCGTTTATAATAAGCTAACCGAATGGGCAAAAGAGTTTGATACGGAGTTTTTTGATATTCTCGTCTCAAGCCCTGATTACACAAAATCAGTTTTAGCAATCGACAGAGACACTCCAAAGCCTCGTAAAGATATTGCTAAATGGAGTGAGGCAAAACAGTATTTCGAGTATATGTTTGATATGCTTTATAAGCCTTGTATTCAGCTTCCTGAAAACATTAATAGAGACGACGCCATCGCTTTCCTTAACGAATACAAAAAAGTTTATTCTTCAGACGATGACCGTAGTGCGTGGTTCGATAAAATTAAATCTCTTTGTCCGGCTTTAGGCTTTGCTGCCGACACAAAGGAATACAAAGCAAATCCCGAAAACTTTAAAGGCAGTGCCGGAGATTTAAGCACCATTTTGCGTATTGCCGTAACCGGAAGACGCAACACCCCTGACCTATGCAGCATTATGCAGGTTTTGGGCAAAACTCGAGTAATGAACAGAATAGACGATATGATAAATTCACTCTAAGAGGTTAAATTATGGAAGAAAACAAGATTTTAAACAATGAGGAAAACGAAAACATTAAACCCTCAAATTTTATCCACGATTTTATTGACGAGGATTTAGCCGAGGGCGTTTACGATAAGGTTCAGACCCGTTTTCCCCCTGAGCCTAACGGCTATTTGCATATAGGTCATGCAAAGGCTATTTGTATAGACTTCTCTACTGCTGAAAAATACGGTGGAAAATGCAATCTTCGTCTTGATGATACTAACCCTACAAAAGAAGACGTTGAATACGTAGACGCTATTAAGGAAGACATTAACTGGTTAGGCTTTAACTGGGATAATGTTTACTTTGCGTCCGATTATTTTGATTTTATATATGAGTGTGCGCTAAAGCTCATCGATAAAGGCCTCGCTTACATTGACGAATCCACCCCCGAACAAATCAGAGATATGCGTGGTACACTAACCGAGCCGGGTACACAGAGCCCCTACAGAAACAGACCTATCGCCGAAACAAAAGACCTTTTCGCAAGAATGACCAAGGGCGAATTCGAAAACGGCGCTATGGTACTCAGAGCTAAAATCGATATGTCTTCTTCAAACCTTAATATGCGTGATCCCATTATCTACCGCATTATGAAGGTTTCTCATCATCGCACCGGTGACAAGTGGTGTGTCTATCCTATGTATGACTTTGCACACCCGCTAAGCGATGCTAAAGAGGGTGTTACCCACTCCCTTTGTTCACTCGAATTTGAAAATCATCGTCCGCTTTATAATTGGTTTTTAGAGGCTCTGGAAATTCCCAAGGCTCCAAGACAGATAGAATTTGCAAGAATGAATGTAAACTATACTCTCACAAGCAAAAGAAAGTGCTTGAAGCTTGTAAACGACGGTCTTGTATCGGGTTGGGACGATCCGAGAATGGCAACTATTTGCGGTATGCGCCGCCGAGGATATCCCGCTAAGGCTATTCGTACATTCGTTGATAAAATAGGTGTTTCTAAGGCATACAGTGTTATTGACTATGCCCTGCTCGAATCGTGTGTTAGAGACTATCTTAATGAAAACGCCGATCGTGCTATGGCGGTCCTTCGCCCATTAAAAGTTATTATCGACAACTATCCAGAAAATAAAACCGAAGAAATTGCAGTTGATATTAACCCCAACAAGTCAGAGCTTGGCAAAAAGACCGTTACATTCTCAAAAGAAATATTTATCGAACAGGACGACTTTATGTTAAACCCTCCCGGAAAATATTTCCGCCTTTGTCCCGAAAAGGAAGTGCGTCTAAAGGGTGCATATTACATTAAATACGCATCTCATGAAGAAGATGAAAACGGTAACATAACCGCTGTGCACTGCACCTATGACCCCGAAAGTCGAGGTGGGGAGACTCCTGACGGCAGAAAGGTAAAGGGTACCCTTCACTGGGTAAGCGCATACCACTGTGCAGAAGCTACTGTTCGTCTGTATGAGCGTCTTTTCAATGTGGAAAATCCCAGCGACGAAGAGGGTGTTTCCTCATTCGCCGATAATCTTAACCCCGAATCTCTCACAGTTTTGGAAGGCTGCAAGGTGGACGCCGACCTTATAAACGCCAGGATAGGCGATAAGTTCCAGTTTATGCGCCAAGGATATTTCTGTATAGACCCGGATTCTTCAAAGGATAAACTTATCTTTAATCGCACAGTAGCGCTTAAAGATTCGTTCGCTAAAAAACAATGATTAAAAATAAAGATATTTACGATTTTTTATGCGAAAAATACCCACTTAATACCGCTTGTGATTTTGATAATCCAGGCTTTTTGGTAGGCGATGAGGATATTAAGGCAGATAGGGTTTTAGTAACCCTTGACTGCGACTTAAAAGCGGTACAAAGCGCCAAAGCTTTAGGTTGCAACCTCATAATAACCCATCATCCCGTTATATTCGACCCTTTAAAAACGGTAACCAAGGGAAGTGTGGTCTTTGAACTTATTGAAAACGGTATTTCTGTGATTTCTATGCACACAAATCTTGATATTGGCGAGTGCGGAGTAAATGATTGCTTATGTAAAGCCCTTCACCTTAAAAATGTAGAAATTTTTGAGGCGGCCGACGGCTTTAAACTGCGAAAAGGGGTGTCCGATGAAAGCGACCCCGACCGCCTTGCCGAAAGCATAAAAAAGCAATTAGGCGGAACTGTACGTTATGTGGCAGGAAGACCCATTAAAAATGCACTCGTATGTTCAGGCAGCGGCGGAGATTTTTTAGCCGACGCAATAAAGGGTGGCTTTGATGCGCTTATTACTTCAGATGTTAAACACAATGTTTTTCTTGATGCTTTGAATGCGGGTATTTCTCTATTTGATGCAGGACATTACCATACCGAAAATGTTGTGATAGACCCACTTTGCGATATGCTAAAAGCAAGGTTTAACGATATAGAATTTATACCTTTTGAAAATCAATATATAAAGGGAATATAATATTTAAGAGGCTCATACAGAGCCTCTTTTTTAATTCTGATAATTTATCTGTGTTTGGGTTTTAAGCGGGTAACATATCAGACCTCTGCCATCCAACTCTTCCCTATTCATATCTACCGCATTTATCTCACTGTTATCATAGGTTTTATAATAATATATTCCTTTGTCTGCGTTTATACAGCTCGAATATACAGTAATTTCATAAACATTACCTTGCAGTCTGTTTGCTCCTCGGACTTGACCCACCGATTCTAATATATGAAAAAATTGACTTATACTGCCGCTTTCGGTATCTTCACAAACACTGTTAAACTTTACAAATGCTGCCCGTACAAACCTCGACGATGAGGATAGGTCTCCCGGAAGTCCCATAGCACCCATCCCTCTTGAATATTCCTTAATATCCGTATCGGGGGCGAAACGGTTTTCGGCAGGTGCGGCGCTTAAATTCATATAGTTTGAAAGATTACTGATATGATAATCAAAGGGCGGATTATTAGTAAGAACACCTATCGGGTTTTCATACACCTTTATGCCCTCTGCCACAGATTCTACCGTAAGGCTCTCCCCCTTAAAAGAGATTATCCAATGAAGTGGTGAGGGAGTAAGTTTTGCGCTAAACGGTGTATCGGTTATATTGATGTTTTTTAAAGCTTTTCGCACTTCGTCCATATCCTTGCAAGTGGATAAAATATAGGAAATAAAGTCATAGGAGGGTATGTTTTTATATCCTTCCCTTTCTTGTTTATATGCGCAATTATCGGGGAAATTAAGCCCTGCCATACAAACGCCCTTTTCATTTGCAGCATCAAAATAGAGAGGATAGTTTTCCTCCTCAACACCCATTCCTATAATGGCATAGTGCTTCCCTTTTAAAAATCTAAACTGAAAATTCCGAGGTGTTATAATAACCTTTTCGTTAAAGGAATACTCAAAATCAAGGTTTCTGCCAAAATAGTTTAAAACACCCTTAAAATTTATTGCGGTACACATAAAATCCCTCCCTTTTTATCTTACCCCAACATTTAAAAATTTGACGAAAAAACCGCCTCCGAATATTTCGGAAGCGGTTTTTGATGATGTTTGAAATTTTTACTGAAGCTTTGTTCCGCACTTGCGACAAAATTTAGCTGTATTATTATATTCGCTGCCGCAATTTGAACATACAATTCCTTGAGCTTTTGGTGCGGCTTCAACAGCCTCGGACTTAGCGTCTGCTACTGCTTTTTCCTCATTTTCAGTCACAGCAGTAGTTGGTTGTTGCTGAACTGTCGGAGCCGGTTGCACTTGCGAATTAGAGGGTGGTGTTGACGAAGTTGTTTGCCCCGTTCGAGAATTGCCACCTAAGATTTCGCTGCTTTTTTCATCAACCTTTTCCATTTCAAGTTTTAATTCTTCTATTTCTTCAAACTTTTTCTTAATAATTTCAAAGTTTGCATAAACATCAGCAAGATCCTCGTTACTGTTTTTCCATTTATAGTAGGACATTTCTCCGCTGAGGCTGAAAAGCTTTGCAATTTCGGAATTGAGCGTATCAATATGTGTCTTGATTTTAGCCTTTTCCAAAGATGAAGAAGTTTTTACATTAATTGTTGTTATTCCTCTGTTTACCGAGGACATAAATTTATCAAATCCGCCTGCCATAATATTACTCCTTATATTTAATCTTCGATAACATAATCATCCATTTCATTTGGATAATATCCGCTTGGTGACAATATATTGCGATAGAACTCATAACTGACTGCATAACCAAAACCGCTTACATTATGCTCTATTTCCTTACCTTTGCCCATCTTATAGACAAATAGATCGCCCTTATTTTCTTTGGCATCATAGTCAGCAATATAGTAGAGTTTACCGTTTGGTGTAATGGTGAAATCACAGACACCCTTATCGATAGTTTTGGTTTTGCCGTTTTTATATCTTATGAGTTTGCCACATTCTTTTTCCGGGTCATAATCTTCTATAAGATAAAATGTTTTATAGTCATCAGACCAAAGAACGGCACTGACACTCTCAGCGACCTTCTTTTTATTTATACTCACCGTGCTAAGAGAGCTATACTCATATTCATCATCTGACTCTTCATATTTTTCGGTCACAACGGTATCTTTACCGAGGACATAAAATGCATCTACATCCTTTTTATAACAACTTTCCTTTTTAAGCTTTTTGCCAGAAATTTCTGCCTTATAAAGATCATCGTCGGAAATATAGTATACCGTGTCGCCGTCCTCATTAAACTGGGCGCTATCGCCGTCGATTATACGTGTGGTATCCTCTAATGCGACATATGTTTGCTCGGAAGAATACAGAGCTGCATCAATCATACTGCTTACATCATAGATATCACTTATCTCAGAAATATTAATTTCATCTATTTCGCTTTGATTGTAGGCATAGAAA
>JAGAZW010000107.1 GCA_017939855.1 Clostridia bacterium
GGGCCATACTTTTGGTACTATGGATATTACATACCACAACTATGGCAGTGAAAACCATGCCGATGTTGGCGGTTGGTCAGGCGATATTGTTGACCTTTTAAGCTATGTTGACAGCATCTCCCTTGAAGGCTCCGTTGAAGAAATGGCTGCTGAAATTGTAGATAAGTATTTAGGCTCTGCCACTACTGCGTCTCAGTCTTTCGGCATGACCGACCTTTTAGGTGACCTTGATGCTCTCTATATCATGAACGAATTTGATAAGAATAACTATGCTTTTGGTGATTTTACCGCCCTTATTGCAGGATATTTTACCGAAGACCTTACCTTGGTACACCGTGCAGATTATTTTATCGAAAACAGAATGGACGGCACTACACTTCGTACTACTCTTCGTGAAAAGGTGTATAATGCATACTCAGGCAATAAGGTAATTGCTACCCTTGAAAGCACCAGAGAATTTGTAAACAAAGACTTAACCGATATGAGAATTGCCTGCTGCTATGCTTTTGCAGATTATATCTGTAAACTTGCAGGTGACTATGTTGAAAATGTTACAAATGAACATTACGAGGTAGCAGTAACAGAGCATTCTACCTTGGCTCCCGGTATTACTCAGGAAATTAAGCAGTCCATTACTGCTGACGGCAAAAATATGGTATACTACATCGCAACAGGTGACCTTACCCGTGATGATGTAAACCTTTATGCCAACTATCACGATAACGACCCTTCTAAGGGTTGGGCAATGCAGCGTGTTCTTGATCAGGCACTTGCCGCCCAAGATAAATACGGCAATCCCGAAAGTGAAAGTTATATCGAAAACTACAATGTAATCGTTGCTACAAACGGTTCCGGTTACAATATGAGTACAGGTCAGCCATCAGGTCTTCTTGTAATGGGCGGTGTGGAATATCATCCCATCAATTCCAGCGGTTTCGTTGGTGTTCTCAAGGACGGCACCCCCGTTATCGGCACTACTGAAGAATACCGGACCATCTATAAAGATCAGGTTGCAGAAGGAATTGCTATATTCGGTTATACGCTCATAAAAGACGGTAAGCTCGTTGATAATTCCGGTGGCACCAACCGTGCAAGTCGTACTGCTATCGGTATCACTAAAACCGGCAAGATTGTAATGATGGTACTCGACGGTCGTCAGGAACCATATTCCTGCGGCGGTACTATAAATGAAATTGCACAGATTATGCTTGATGCAGGATGCGTAGACGCTGTAAACCTTGACGGCGGCGGCTCTACCACCTATGTCGCAAAGCAGGAAGGCGCCGACGAACTTGCAGTTATAAGCAGTCCCTCCGATGGTTATGCCCGTTCTGTAAGTACCTCATTTATGCTCGTTTCTACCGCCCCCAGCTCTACTGCATTTGACCATGCAGTAATTGAGAGTGAAGCCGATTATTTAACAGTAGGTTCCTCTCTTAATGTAACCGCTAAGGGCGTTAGTGCAACAGGTAACTCAGCAGAATTACCCGAAGGCACCTCTTGGAAAATATCCGATTCTTCTGTTGCCACATTGGATGCTAGTGGCAAGTTAACCGCTCTCAAAAACGGTTCTGTTGAAATTTATCTTATGTTAGGTGACAGTGTAATCGGCTCAAAAACAGTGCAGGTTGTTGTTCCCGATACAGTTTACTTCACCAAAACTGAAATTAACGCAGTTTATGGTTCCCGTTTAGAACTTCCCGTTAAGGCAACCTATATGGAAAAGCCCGTTATTGTAAATCCTGCCGATGTTATCCTTACCATGGATCAGCCCGCAGGCTCATTCGACGGATTCGTATTTATAGGTGACGAAGCAAGTGGTCATAAGATTACTAATGTTTCTATTGCATTACCCTCCAATCCCGAAAAGACGTTTACTATGACAATTTCACTCTTTAAACAGGGTGAAGCAGCATTCGATTTCGATCAGTCAACCGGCGGTGACCGTCAGCTTGCTTGGTACAGAGAGGTTTCAAACTCTACCACAGTTGACAACAACACCTACTATGCAATAGATGCAAATGAGGATATGGTAATATCCTATACCATAGCTATTGATATGTCGGCTATTGAAACACCTCCCCAGTTAGAAGAACTTACCTATATGCTTCCCGGTGCTGATACCGAAAATATCACTGCGTGGAACTTCCTTTGCCAGTTGGCAGAGCGTGTAAGTCCTCTCACTACCATTAACCCCATTATGTATTTTGATAGGGATTTCGATGTTGATTATTCTGAGCTTACAATCGTTAATGAATACTTCATTCTTGTAGGCACAGAATTCAACGAGCAGGAAAATTCTATGGTTCTTACCCTTAAATGGAAGGATCAGACAGCTGCTATTGATCCTGCAACCGCAAACCCCATCTGCATTTTGAGTGGTATTAAGCTCACCCCAAGAGCAGATGCTGTCAGAGACGAAAACAACAAGATTTCCGTTTCCAACAGTGGTACAGTAGGATACGATATTTACCTCCGTGCAAGTGCACTTTACACATTTGCTCAGAAACCAGAAAATCAGGAAAAGTATGGTCTTTATGATTATAGCAATCCTGATGACCCCAACGATCAGGGTGGTCATTTCGCATCTACCTATAAGGAATTTACCGACACCTTCAATCTAGTTGCTGCTCTTAAGAGTGGTTGGCAGACAGTAGATGGCGGTTATGAATATTATGTAGACGGCAAAAAGTTGGTTGGTTTACATATTATCGACGACACTTACTATATGTTTGATGAAAACGGTATAAATGTTGGTAAAACAAAGTATACAGGTCTTTTCTTTGATGAAAGCGTAAATGCTTACCGATATATTAAATTAGGCGTTATTATGGGCGGTTGGCAGACAATAGATGGCGAATGGTATCTCTTTACAGAGGATACCAAGGTTGCTCAAACCGGTATGGTTTATTGGTTTGCCGGCGTTAAGTATATGTTCGATAAGACCGGTAAGCTCACAAGCGGCGTATGGCGTGATATGGATGGCGGCAGACGTTACTACTACGGTCCTAGCTGGTATGCTCAGAGATGGGCTCAGATCGACGGCGAATCTTATTACTTCAATAAGAGTGGTTACTGCGTAACAGGCAACCATGTCGTTGACGATGGTACCCTCATTCACTTCGTTGCCTGCGTATTCGGCAATGACGGTAAGCTTCTCTATTATCCCGACACCACCGGAATATTCAAGGCAGAAGAAGGTCTTTACTACCTTGTTGACGGTGTTGTTCAGATTGACTTAGGTCTTATAAAGATTGAGGTTGACGGCAAGACCCAGTATATCTATGTTTCTACTACAGGTAAACTTGCAGTAGGCGAATGTACCGTTTGGGTAAACAATGGTATCGTTCCTTACGCTTCCGTTCAGACCTTCGACGAGAACGGCTATATGGAATATGATGATACTGTTAAGAACGGTATTATCAACGAGAACGGCACCCTTTACTACTACATTGACAATGTAATGCAAGTAAATCTCGGTCTTATATTGATTGAGGTTGATGGTGTTGAAAAGTACATCTATATTCGTACAGCAGGTCAGCTCGCAGTAGGTGAGTACACAGTATGGTACAACCACTACATTGTTCCTTATGCATCTGTTCAGACCTTTGATGAAAACGGATATATGATTATCGGCGACGATTTCCATAATCATACCTACGGCAGTTGGATAGTTGATACCGCCGCTACCTGCGAAGAAGACGGGCTTCGTCATAAAGAATGTAGCATCTGCGGCAGTAAGCTCAGAGAAGCTCTTGCAGCATTAGGACATAATTATTCTTCTGTTGTAACAGCTCCTACCTGCACAACGCAGGGTTACACAACTCATACTTGTGCAAATTGTAAAGATTCTTATAACACAGACTATAAGGATAGTTTAGGCCACAACTATGTTGGTGTTGTAACAGCTCCCACTTGTCTTGATAAAGGTTATACCACCCACACCTGTGCAAACTGTGGCGACAGTTATGTTGACACATATGTTGGTGCTTTGGGTCACAGCTATGGTGAATGGATAATTGAAAATGACGCTACCTGCACAGCATCTGGTACTAAGCACCGTGTATGTACAGTTTGCGGCACAACCGAAAACGGCATCATTGATATAAAGGGTCACTCTTATAACGATGTTGTAATAGAACCCACCTGCACCGACAAGGGTTACACTATGCACACCTGCTCCGTTTGCGGCAACAACTATGCTGATACCTATGTTAGTGCATTAGGTCATAGCTTCTCTACCGAATGGACAGTTGATGTTGAAGCAACCGACCTTAAAGCAGGTCAGAAGTCACATCACTGTGCTGATTGCGACGAGAAGACAGATCTAACAGTTATACCTGCGAAATATGCTTTCACCACAAATGATTCTGAAAACGGCATTGTTATTTCTGGCAATC
Organism: Clostridia bacterium; assembly: GCA_017939855.1. GTDB lineage: Bacteria > Bacillota > Clostridia > Oscillospirales > Acutalibacteraceae > UBA737. The sequence continues at coordinate 4,401 of JAGAZW010000107.1, forward strand.
GTGCAGAGATAAGCGGTGCGTTTGCAATCCCCGAAACTCTTGACGGAATAAATGTTACCGTTATTGGCGACAATGCTTTTGCTGAGCAGAACTTGATGACCGTTATAGGTATACCTTATACTGTTACCGACATTTCTTCTTCTGCATTCTACGGTTGTGTTTCCTTAAGGGCAATCAATTTTGCCGGCACTATTGAACAGTGGAACAGCATTAATATCGGAACAAACGCAATTCCGCAAGGTGTAAGAATTAACTATTTAGGCGAAATGGTAGGCGACCTTGATAATGATGGTCAGATTGCTGCTACCGACCTTGCTTGTATAATCAATCAAATCTTAGTTGGAGAAGAGCTAACCGAAGTTCAGAAGTATCTTTATGATACTAATGCCGACGGTATTGTAAATCTCGTGGATTTGGTTCGTCTGAAGAAGTATCTTGTAGGTAAAACTGCTGTTCTTGGTCATGAGACTGCATATGACACAGTTTATGTGTACAATACAGAGGTTGCTTACGAGGACCGCAAGGAAAACTAATTACCATAGTTAAAAAAACAAGTTTAAGTTTATTTCCTGAAATATACACCTGCGCTGTATTTTTGGCGTAGGTGTATATAGGTTATTTAAGAGTGTGAAAGTTATGAGCAATAGTGTTTTGAAAAATGCTTCCTGGATAATCGGTTGCAGAGTAATGCAGTCGGTCTTGGGTCTGTTTGTGGGTATGCTCACAGCTCGCTATCTCGGACCCTCAAATTATGGAATTATAAACTATGCGGCGGCTATCGTTGCATTTGTTACCCCCATAATGCAGTTAGGTTTTCGTAATACATTAGTTCATGAAATCATAAACAAACCCGACAGGGAAGGAAAAACAGTAGGTACAGCATTAGTCTTTAATCTTATGTCGGCGGCCGTCTGCATTGTCGGAATAGCCATTTTCGTCTTTGTCGCAAACAAGGGTGAAAAAGAAACTATTATCGTTTGTATCCTTTATTCTATGGGTTTGCTGTTTCAGGCTATAGAAATGATTCAGTACTGGTTTCAGGCAAAACTTCTTTCAAAATATACATCACTCGTATCAATAGTCGCTTATGCGGTTGTGTCTGCATATAAGATATATTTGTTGGCTTCGGGTAAGAACATTTATTGGTTTGCGCTTTCTCAGACACTGGATTTTTTGATAATATCCATATTGCTCGTTCTCATATACAAAAGAAAAAGCAGTCAACGGCTATCGGTCTCCTTCTCTGTGGGACGCTCAATGCTTGCGGTAAGCAAACATTACATTGTTTCGGGAGTTATGGTCGCCACCTTCGGATATGTGGGAAGTATAGTATTAAAGTTTTTTATGAATTCTGAGGCTGTCGGCTTTTATTCAGCAGCAGTAACCTGTAACGCTGTTACAGGGTTTATATACAACGCAATAATTGATTCGGCACGTCCCTCCATATTAGAATCTAAAAGTGCCGGAAAAGATAATTATGAAAAAAAACTGATTACACTGTATTGTGTTATAATATTTATCGCATTTATGCAGAGTGTTGTTATGTGCATTTTAGGCAAATATGTGGTAGGTGTTCTTTACGGCAGAGCTTATACGCAGAGTGTATTGCCTCTTCAAATAATTTGTTGGCAAAATGTTTTTTCTTATATAGGAACCGTGCGTAATATATGGATATTGGCAGAAGGAAAGCAGAAGTATCTGTGGATGATAAATTTAAGCGGTGCGATATTCAGTATAGTGTTAAACATTGTTTTTGTACTCTTCTTTGATATCGTAGGTGCCGCTATTGCAACAGTATTAACCCAGCTTTTCACAAATGTTATTTTAGGCTTTGTAATTCGACCCATATCCCAAAACAACCGTATTTTGTTAAAGGCGTTTAACCCTAAAATACTCATAGATTACCTAAGAGAACTTAGGACCCCCAAAAAACAAATAAAGGAATAAATATATGAAAAAAACATATATAACAGTAATTCTTTTTGTTTTAGTCATTAGTGCTACGGTCTTTATTTTTTGTAATTCTTCAAAAAATATCGAAGCGACCTATCATGACAGCGACTCGGTTGTGGAGATGATAAAACCCATTATTGATGAAACAAGCTTCAAAAAAGAGTATACTATAGATTTTTGGGTCAGAAAGGCAGCTCACGGCATAGAGTTTTGCTTTTTAGGCATTTGTGTAGCGGCTCTTTTGGTTCATATCAAAAATCGATACCAAAAAAGCTTTTTAGGTTTTGGATTTTTTTATCTTCTGCTTGTTGCCGTTATAGATGAATTTATTCAAAGTTTTAATGAACGAACAAGCTGTGTTGAGGATATAGTTATCGATTTCTGCGGTGCAGTAGTAGGACTGATTTTAGTTGCGCTGCTCATCGTGTTATATAAATTTATAAAACAAAAAAAGAGCAATAAAAGCGGAGGTAAAAATTATGAAAAAAATTAAAGCTGTAAAAATTAATCATGAGGATTTCGCTGCATTCGGTCAGTTCTATGATATGGCCAATCCAAACGGTTACCCTCTTTGCGGAGAGCTTCACAAATTCTATCCTGATAGAATCACCGCCGACAGTGAACATAGACTCGGTCTTTCTCCCTTAGTTGTAAGAAAACCTGAGAAAATGGTTATCACTCAGCAAGAATACCATACTAACTCTTGGGAAATCATACTCCCACTTGATGACGATATGATTATTCATGTAGCTCCTGCATCGGGCGGGGAGCCGGTTACCGACTATGTTAAGGCATTTATCGTTCCTAAAAATACTATGGTAAAGCTTAATGCTGCAATTTGGCATTTAGCACCACTGCCTGTTCATAACGATAAAATCACCACACTCATTATTCTCCCTGAACGCACCTATGCTAATGATTGTATAGTCGTTGATTTAAAAGAAGACGAGCAGTTTGAAATAGAGTTATAATCACAAAAACAAGGAAGACACAAGTGTCTTCCTTGTTTTTTGAGTTCTAGTTTAAACCTCAATAGGTTCTCTATTAAAATCTTTTAGTTTACCTTTATATATCGTCGTAACATTAGGCATTGAGAGAAAGTGCATAGGATGAACGATTTTTTGAAGCTTGTCCGAACCGTTAACAGAGTGCAATTTTAGTATTTCTCTGACAAATTCCGAACAGTAATACCTGTTTTTACCTGTAACGGCAATACGAAATGCCGCCAACCATAACCCCCAATAATTATATTTGTAGCTTTTTGGATCTTCAAGCATAGTTTTCAATGTGCTACATATATTAGCATAGGTTTGTTCTTGTATTCCAATTGAAATTACGATAACCTCGGCTTTGGAAAAACGCTTAAAAGTGCCCCATTCTGCTGATTCGGTGACAAACCCCGCCCAAAAGGGATTATAGGGATTTTTTCTGCCAAATGAATACATAATATGTAAATCGCTATAAGGTGTTATTGAGGCGTGGTTGTATGCTTTATGGGTTATACCCTTGAGTATTCTTGAAAGCAGGGTGCCGGTCTGACTGATAACGATATAAATTTCGTTATTTTTTGTCGTTTCTGCCATTTTCGTCCCCCCTAATATATGAGTACCTACATATAATATCATATTTTTACAAATTTTGCAACATAACTGATAACGCTTGAAAAAAGGGGGATTCTGTGGTAAAATGTTATAACAAAAAATTTAAAGGAGATGCGAATGTGGAAGAAAACGAAAAAATAACAATAGAATCTAATATTAGCGATGAAAGCGCAGAAGAAATCGTGACGGAAACTGCCTCAGAGGGTCACCACCATCACCATCATCATTCGCATCATCACCGTCATCATTCACATCATAGAAGTTCTAGCTCAAAAAAGAAGAACAAGTTGTTTCGGTTTATATCCAAAAACAAGAACAAGCTTATAAACTGTGCGGTAGCGATTTTGGTTGTTTCGGTATTGATAGTTATTGGCTCGTTTGTGGACTCTTACGATTTCAAAAAGCAGACTAATACTGCTAATAAGGCGCAAAGGGTAGATGCTTCTTCCATAATTATCAAGGCTCCATTATTTAAAGAGGATGTAGTAATTGTTGGACCTGCGGTGGAGGAATATATTTACTCTTATCCTGAAACCTCAATTGAGGATATATATGCAAAATATAAGGGAGATTCTGAATACATAGACATAGCCCTTCCTGTTGTTCTTTCGTACAGTATAGAAAGCACACCGGATGGATGCAGTGTAAAAAGAGCAAAGGTTCTCTTGTCCGAAAACAGTGATTTATCAAATGCTGATATTTATACCCTTGCAAAAGACAAAACAAGCATAAAGATATACAACCTTAAAACTAATACAAAGTATTTTTACCGTATTATGCTTACCCTTTCGGGTGACAGTGAATCCAGTGTGGGCGGAAGCTTTAAAACTGCCGATACACCGAGAATCCTTACAGCACAAGGCGTGGGTAATCTGCGTGACATAGGCGGATACAAAACGGCGAACGGCAAAACCGTAAAGCAGGGTATGCTATATAGGGGCTGTGAGCTTGACGGCGCCGTTGCTCCCCAATATGCCGCTTCTGCCGAGGGCATTTCCACAATGCTTACGGTACTCGGAATAAGAACCGATATGGATTTAAGACAACACTCGGAGGTTCAGGGTGTGGCAGACGCACTCGGCGTTGGCGTAAAGCATAATATATATGATTCTCCCCAGTATCTTGGGGTGTTTGACAGCGATAAGAAGGAAAATTTAAGGTTAATTTTTTCGGACCTTGCAAAAAAAGAGAATTATCCTGTTTATTTGCACTGTACTCACGGTATGGACCGTACAGGAACAATTTGTTTCCTTTTAGGCGCAGTGCTCGGTGTGAGCGAGGAAGACCTGATGATTGATTATAACCTTTCCGGTCTTTACCATTCTGATATGTGGGGTAGCGATGAGATGGAAAAATTTGTAAACCGGATTAAAATGCAGCAGGGCAACAGCCTTCAAGAAAAGGCACAAAACTTCCTTTTGTCTGTGGGAGTAACACCGCAGGAAATACAAAGCATAAAGGAAATATATCTTTCATAGCAAAAAAGGCATTGTTATAGGGCTTAAACCTTGTAATAATGCCTTTTTGTCTTGATAAATAAAATGTTGTGTGGTATAATTTATTATATATGTATACTTTCAATACATAAGGGAGTAATTATAATGTTCAATAACATAAAGTATGTTTGGAAAAAGTATTCTTTTTTGCTTAATCAGTTAGTGTCAAGAGATTTTAAGGTTAAGTATAAACGAAGTGTTTTAGGCGTTTTTTGGAGTCTTTTGTATCCCGTGCTCACAATGGCGGTTATGGCGCTCGTTTTTACCAATGTCTTTAAGTTCAGCACACCAGGTGTCAACTATCTTGCCTACCTTATGAGTGGACTGGTTATTTTCAATTATTTCAGCGAAGCTTCCAATCTTTCAATGAGTAGTGTTGTGGCAAACTTCAGCCTTATCAATAAGGTTTATATGCCAAAATATATTTTTCCCCTTTCAAAGTGTATATTTGTGGGGATAAATTTTCTATTGTCCCAAATACCTCTTTATGTAATTCTTCTGGCAACCGGAACAGGAATAAATATATATCATCTGTTGCTGCCTTTTGCGTATTTGTGTCTGTTTATGTTTACGTTAGGATTCAGTCTTGTACTTTCCACCGTTGCCGTATTTTTGCGTGATATGTTTTATATATACGGTGTTGTGATTTCCCTTTGGACCTACATGACTCCTATTATGTATGATATTGCAATTATTGATAATCCATATTTGTTGTTTATCTTTAAACTCAATCCTATGTATTGGTTCACATATTTCTCCCGCAGAATAATGCTTTACCATACTATACCCGAAATAAACGCCTGGCTTTATTGTTTTATTTTCGGCTTCGGTTTTTTGATATTAGGCGTTATAGTTTTCAAGAAGAATCAGAATAAATTTATCTACTACGTATAAGGAGGGTTAAAGATATGGGAACAAGCGAATATATGATAGAAGTGGAAAACGTTTCTATGCGCTTTAACCTTGGCATAGAAAAGGGCTTTTCTTTAAAGCAGTGGTTTGTTGATGTCGGCAAAAGGAAAAAGAAGATTAAGAACGAATTCTGGGCACTCACCGATGTAGACTTTAAGGTAAAAAGGGGAGAGGTAATAGGATTTATCGGCTCCAACGGCGCCGGTAAATCAACCCTACTTAAAATAGTAGCAGGCGTTATGAAACCAACAAAGGGCGACGTAAAGGCGTATGGTAATATCTGCCCGATGATAGAGCTGGGTGCGGGCTTCGACCCGCAGCTTACCGCCCGAGAAAACATCTATCTCAATGGCGCAATTATGGGATACTCTAAAGAACTTATAGATTCCAAATTCCAAGAAATTGTCGATTTTTCCGAGCTTCACGATTTCTTAGAGGTTCCCGTTCAGAACTTTTCCTCAGGTATGGTAGCGAGACTTGCCTTTTCGGTAGCGACGATAGTAGACCCGGAAATACTTATAGTAGATGAAATTTTGTCGGTAGGCGATATGGCATTTCAGGCAAAGAGTGAGGAAAAGATGCTTTCTATGATAGGTGGCGGTACAACGGTACTTTTCGTATCCCACTCTATCGAGCAAATAAGAAAAATGTGTGATACAGTCGTATGGCTTGACCACGGAGTCGTTCAGAAAATAGGAGGCAAAGAGGTTTGTGACGAGTATATCACCAAAATGTTGGGATGATTATGAAAAAAATTTTATTTTTCAGCAACTCTATGAATATAGGCGGCATGGAAAAAGCGCTACTTTTTTTACTGAATGCACTGTGCAACAAAGGATATGATATAACCCTTGTTTTAGAAGACAAGACGGGTCCATTGCTACAAGAATTAAACCCCAATATAAAGGTTAGGGAATATCACCTTTGTAAATCTAAAATACTGTATTTCAGAAAAGCGTTCAATTTTGTACATAGGTTTTTTTGGTCGCTTAAATATTGCAGGAAATATGATTTTTCGTGCAATTATGCAACATATTCGACCATAGGTAGTAGGTTGGCATTGATTGCATCTAAAAATACAGCCCTTTATGTTCATTCGGATTATTGGAATTATTTTAAGGGTAATAAAGAAGAGGTATCAGAATTTTTTGTGCAACAGGGCATAAACACTTTTAAAAATATTTTATTTGTTTCAAACGAATCAATGGAATCAATAAGAAAGATTTTCCCTGAATTCAGTTCGAAATTTTTTGTTATAAGCAATCTTGTTGATTATGCTGATATTGAGAACAAGGCTTGTGAGACAATAGCGGAAGCAAAAGACGAACAAAAAGAAGTAATACTGTTTGTAGGACGTATGGAGGAAAACTCCAAGCGATTAACCCGTTTGATAGAAACCTTTTCATTAGTGTCAAAATCTTCTAATGATTTCGAATTTTGGATTTTGGGTGACGGTTCTGATAGAGATTTATGTTTGAATTTAATATACGAGAAGGGCATTGGAAATACCGTAAAGGTGTTGGGTGAAAAAATTAACCCTTATCCATATATTAAGGGGGCAGATTGCGTCATTTTATGTTCGGATTTTGAAGGCTATCCGGTTGTTTATAATGAGTGTGCGGTTTTAGGAACTCCTATGGTAACAACTGTCCCTGTATCTGATTCATTTTTTAATGTTGCTGATTTTGCAGTTTTGGTTGAAAAAGACCCGGAACAAATCTCACGGGTATTGCTAAATAAAGTTTATAAAAAAATACCTTTAAAGAAATTAGATTTTGAAAAAATAAATCAAGAAAGATTAAAAATGCTTGAAAAGATTTTTTAGGAGAAATTATGGAAAAAATTATTCATTATTGTTGGTTTGGAAACAACAAACTTGATAAACTAGCGAAAAAATGCATTGAAAGTTGGAAGAAATATCTTCCCGATTATAAAATAATGTTATGGAATGAGGAGAATTTTGATGTCAATAGTACCCTCTTTTCCAAGACTGCTTACGAAAAGGGCAAATGGGCATTTGTGAGCGATGTGGCAAGAATATATGCGCTGAAAAAATACGGAGGAATTTATTTCGATACTGATATGCTTGTGACAAAAGATATCAGTGATATACTAGAGTCTGATTTTTTTGCGGGTTGGGAAACCGAGCATAATGTTGCCGTAGGGGTTTTGGGGTCGAAAAACAAGAACCATCCAATATTGGAAAAACTCTATAAAATTTATGAGATTACCGAGTGGGATGAAGAAAATGTGTGGTCTTTGACTATTCCGAGATTGTTGACTAGAATTCTTATAAA
>JAGAZW010000108.1 GCA_017939855.1 Clostridia bacterium
AGGTAAAACTCTTACCTATTGCCGACCGTCATCTTGATTATATGTATGAAATCAAGAAACAGCTTGAAGCTAAGGGTATGAGGGTTGAGCTTGATGACCGCAACGAGAAAATCGGTTACAAGATAAGAGAAGCACGACTTCAGAAGGTGCCCTATATGTTAGTTGCAGGTGACAACGAGGTTGAAAACGGCACAGTTTCGGTAAGACAGCGTGGTGAAGGCGGCGACTTAGGCTCAATGCCTATTGCCGAATTCATAGCCAAGGCTATAGAAGAAATCGAAAATAAGGTAATCAAATGATATAAATCTCTTCATTGTATTATAACAATGATTGCAGTTTGTTGAAACGGTAAAAAGCGTTTCGAAACATATTATAATAAAAGGTATACACACAGCTGGGCTATGTGTATACCTTTTTTACTTTGGAATATAACTTAAGAAAAAATGTTATTTTAGAAATACTTCAATAACGGGAATTTCAACATCAGGCTTTATGGGTGGCAAACGGAAAAAGACCATATTATCCTTAAAGGTCTGACCCTCACCGCTGAAATGACCAGTTGAATTGCAGGTGTAAATAATTTCGCTGCCATCGTGTAGGAACTGAGCATATTCAATCTTATCGGCAAGGTCTTCCATTTCGAGGAAGGCGAAGGGGTATTCCTTTAGGTGTATGTAAAGGCGTTTTGAGTCTACGCTTTGTGTAAGGCGAGTTCCCTCGGGGGCTTTAAAGTTTGGCTCTGCCATAGTGCAGCCGTAAATCGAACGACCGTTATATTTCATCCAGTTTTCATAAACCTCAAGTGCCTTTTGTGCTCTTGAATCAAAATTTCCCCGTGCATCGGGTCCTACGTTCATAAGCAGATTTCCGCCGAGGGAAACGGTGTTGACAAGTAATTCTATGAGCATTTTTGGAGATTTCCAGGTCATTTCATCCCTATGGTAGCCCCAAGAGCCTGAAAAAGTCTGACAAGCTTCCCAGGTAACAAGCTCTCCGGTTTGGGGGTGGGTAAGCCATTTTGTGGGCTGGAACTGTTCGGGTGTCCAGAGGTCAGCCTCAAGTCCTGTGCGGTTATCAATGATAATTCCGGGTTGAAGCCTTCTTGTGAGGGCTATAAGCTCCTCTGCCTCCCATTCCTTTGCACCTTTGCCGCCATCGTGCTGCATCCAGTCCATATATGTTCCGCAACCGTTATATTTATCATAGGAAAAATCATACCACATAATTGATATTTCGCCGTAGTTTGTAAGAAGCTCGGTAACCTGATTTCTCATATACTCGGCATATTTCTTCATATCCCGTCCACGGTCCTGCTCCACAGCATCATCATCAAACTTGCGAGGATGCAAAACGTCAATTGGGAACTCGGGGTGATGCCAGTCAATAAGAGAGTAATAAAAGCCTATTTTAAGTCCTTCGGCACGAAAGGCATCAACATACTCTCTGACAATATCTCTGCCAAAAGGAGTGTTTGTGGATTTATAATCGGTGAATTTTGAATCGAAAAGGCAAAATCCTTCGTGATGCTTTGTTGTGAGAACGGCATATTTCATTCCTGCCGCCTTTGCCATTTTAGCCCATTTCTTAGCGTCAAGCATATCGGGGTTAAAATGCTTGAAGTATTTATCGTATTTCTCCTCGGGAATATTTTCAAAGGTTTTTATCCATTCCTGTCTTGCGGGCATAGCATAAAGACCAAAGTGAATAAACATACCAAAGCGGTCCATTTCAAACCAATCGGTATTTCCCGGTGTTTTTTTAGTTACATAGCTTGTCATACCAAAACTCCTTTGCTGACTTTGAGTTAAGATTAGCATAAAAGCGGCACAAAAGCAAGAAAAAACATATCCGAGAGGATATGTTTTAATTAACTGGTGTAATTTTGAGGAGAAAAAGAGGGAAGATTACCTAGATTATCATTTTCCTCTCCGTTGGGAACAGCCTTTAGATATTGATTATTTCCTCGGTGGGCAATGCCGACACCGCTGATTTGTCCCTGCTTTGCCATCTGCACAGCCTTGCTTTTATCTACAAAGGATTCATCAGAAAGCTTATAGCCGGTAACTCTGCCATTTTCCTTAACAAGTCCTACAATGCGTTTTGCGTTTTCATTTGCCTTGGGTATGCTGTCGAGAGTATTTTTAATAAGAGAATTTCCGTTCATTTTTATAGCTCCTTTCAATTTAAGTTTGTGGTTTTGTAAGGAGAATATTCTATAAAGGATAAATTGGAAAATAATGTTTTTATTTTTGTTGAGTA
>JAGAZW010000109.1 GCA_017939855.1 Clostridia bacterium
AGATTTAAAAAACACTTTTTAAATCAATTGAAAAGCAAATTAGTATTTGCGCTTATAATCATTGCTGTTATTTCTTTTATCGTATCAGTAATATATACAGAAAAAGACATCTTTTCACCTGTGCTAATAGTTGCCATTGTTCTTATAAATGCACTTATTAACGCTTGGCACTTGTATCGTTGTGACGATGCTCTTAATTCACTAAAAAGCATTACAAATCCATCAGCGACTGTTATACGAGATGGCATTACACGCCAGATTCCTTCTGCTGAATTAGTACCCGGAGATATAATCCTTCTTAACGAAGGTGATTATATTACGGCGGATGCAAGAATTATTGAGGCTAATAACTTTCGTTGTAATGAGTCAATTATTTCGGGTGAAAATATTCCTGTTGATAAAAGAGGAAATGCAGTTTTTGAAGAAATTACTCCTATAAACGAACGACTGAATATGGTATATTCAGGATGCAGTGTTGTTCACGGCAACTGTAAGGCAGTTGTTGTCGAAACAGGTCTTAATACAGAATTAGGTCACACATCTGCATTAGTTCAACAAACAGGTGCCGATTCTATACCTATTAAAGCTACTCTCGATTCAACAGAAAAACTTGCGAATATTGCAATTATCGTTATATGCATCCTCACATTCATCATTGGAATGATACAAAATTTCTCCACTGAAACCGCTTTTGCAAATCTAACTGTAAAACTGATTTTTAACTCTGTCGCACTAGCGGTCGCTGCGCTTCCTGAGGGTCTTCCTGCTATATCAACGGTTGTTGTTGCACTTGGAATACAAAGAATAATCAAAAATGAAATTGTCATTAAAAAGGTTAAGGCTTTAGAGGTTTTAGGTAAAACAACTGTCATATGCTCAGATAAAACCGGTATTATTACACACAATCACATGACACTCGACCGTATTTTCGACGGAGAAAAATTCATTGATGTAAATGATGAACCTTTTGACGATAAATCAGCCTGGTTGCTTCGCCTTGCGGTTTCATGCTCAACCCTTAACAACGATTCAACAGAAAATTCTATAATAGAGGCTTGTGAGAAATACACTAATCTTAAAAAAGACGATATAGATAATTTATTTCCAAGGCTTGAGTATATACCCTTTGATAATACACGTAAGACTATGACCAGTATCAATATGATTAATGGTCGCCCGGTTGCTATAGTTAAAGGTGCGCCTGAAATGTTAGCTGATAAGTTTAATAATATATCTGCCGAAGAAGTCCTAAACGCCAACGAAAAAATGGCAAGTGATGCTTTGAGGGTCATTTGCATTGCTTTAAAACCACTCGAAAATTTTATTACCAACCCAAATTATGAAGATATTGAATGCAACTTAACATTTGCAGGTCTTATAGGTCTTTCAGACCCACCCAGAAAAGAAACTATTGATGGCATTTCGGTTTGCGATACAGCCGGTATAAGAACGATAATGATTACTGGCGACAATATTATAACTGCCAAAGCAGTTGCGCGCAGAATCGGCATTTTAAAAGACGGTACTGAAGCCATTTCCGGTGCTGAACTTTCAAAACTCTCCGACGAAGAATTAGCAGATAATGTAAAAAAATATACTGTATATGCCAGAGTGACACCCTCGGATAAACTCAGAATTATTGAAGCTTGGAAAAAGAACGGTGATATTGTTACGATTACCGGTGATGATATTACTGATACGGACGCCTTGTCCGCAGCAGATATTGGTTGTGCTATGAATATACAAGGCGCTGATGTTGCAA
>JAGAZW010000110.1 GCA_017939855.1 Clostridia bacterium
TATTGATGATAAATATTATAAAACCTTTATTCCACCCTTTGATTTCACCGAAAGCTACAGCTCATACATAGAATTTCCTGATAATTCCGAAAGAAATATAACAATTAATTTCCCTCGTTACAGCTGTGCAAAAGACGTATACATAGGCATAGAAAAGGGAGCAATGGTAAAACCATTTAACCCTTATATAAACGATAAAAAGGTTGTTTATTACGGCTCCTCAATAACGCAAGGAGGATGTGCATCACGCCCCGGTCTTTGCTATCAGGCGTACATTGCAAGAAAAACAAAAACAGACTTCCTTAATTTGGGCTTTTCGGGAAGTGCAAAAGCGGAAGATGAGGTTCGTTGTTACATATCGTCTTTGAAAATGGATGTGTTTGTTTACGATTATGACCATAACGCACCAGATGTTGAGCATCTTGAAAAAACACACGAGCAGTTTTTCAAAGCTATAAGAGAAAAACATCCACAGCTTCCCATAATAATTATCTCAAAGCCCGATATCGATATTACGGGAGAAAGAGCAGGAGTAAACCCCAAACGCCGTGATATAATTTATAAAACCTATTCAAATGCCATAAATTCAGGTGATGAAAACGTTTATTTTATTGATGGCTGTTCTTTCTTCAATGGCGAAGAGGACCGCTTCTCCTGCACAGTTGACGGCGTTCACCCCAACGACCTTGGCTTTAGCAAAATGGCAAAGGTTATCGGTGAATATGTAGAAAAAGTTTTATAATATAATAAAAATCCACCGGCATATCACATAGCCGGTGGTATTTCAATTTCAGGCATAGCCCTAATCTCTACCGGCTGCACACAAGTGTGCTTTTTATTGACCCGCCAGCCACACAATTGTTACTTGCTACCCATAAATGGGTTGCTTACAATGAATTTATTGGTAAATTTAATTTGAAAATAGGCTCCCTTAGGCTCCCTTAGGCTCCCTTAGGCTCCCTTGTGTAAAGGGAGCTGTCAACGAAGTTGACTGAGGGATTGTTTTTCTGCTTTTACTTTTATAGTTATATTCCTACTTTTAACAATTACAATCCCTCCGAGTTTGCTCCGCAAACCCACCTCCCTTTACACAAGGGAGGCTTTGCTCATTAAAACTTTCTCTGAATTTCTTGTTTGTACCATTAAATTATGTTGATACTGTTTTATTTTTTGTTCATCGGTTAAGCAGTTGCGTTAGTATCCGAACTCGCCTAAATCAAGTAAAATAGCTGTTTTTCATCGTTGTCGGTCTTATAATACGAAAGTATTACTGCGACCTGCCGCCTTGAAAAAGCAACAATTTTATCTTGCTTTAGGTTCGAAGAATTTTAGGAACTGTGTTTTTGCGTTAATGTGAGGCAAAAACGCAGTAAATGCTGACGCATTTGCGAGTATTTTAACAATGCAGTAGCGTAAAAACACGTTCCCAAAACGGGTTCGGATATTAACGCAACTGCTTAACCTTTTTTGAACCACGCCGCTATGGGTGGTTTTCATATACAAAAAACCTCTCAATCCTTTTTGGGGAACGAGAGGTTTTTTATATCATAGTGTTTCTGCATAGCGTACAGCAGTCATTGCATCCTTGCCGTAGAAATCAGCACCCATCGCATCGGCGTAGGTCTTTGTCAGCACCGCACCGCCAA
>JAGAZW010000111.1 GCA_017939855.1 Clostridia bacterium
CGGTTGTAGCATCTTCATAAAGAGCCCACCAGTCACTTGCTGTGCCGGCAGCACCCTGCAGACCAGCCCAATATTTAAGGCCTTCATCAAAGTCAAGGTTCATCGGAACATCGTATCTTTGAGCGAAGATGTTTGCATATGTGCCATCGGTTGTGAGTCCGTCTTCGTATGTTCCGCCATTAAGGGTAGTGTCGCCTTCGGTTGCGGTTGTTTCCGCAAACACGCTCAAAGCGCCTGTAAAAGCACTAAGAACGAGCATTACAGAAATAAGCAATGCCAAAGACTTCTTGAAAATTGCTTTTGTCATAGAAATTTTCCTCCTTTTAAGTTACCGCAGAGTTCGTCTGTTGTCCGGACAGACTTCGCTGCATTAGAAGTGACATTTTAGCTATTGTATTTTAACACAAAATTTTTGTTTTGTAAATAATTAACATACCAAAATCGCAAAAACGACCCAAATCAGTCAAAATAGTAAAATGTTTTTTAATTTTTTTGACTTTTACCCTGCCGCAACAAAGATTTTGATTTTAAATTTTTGTGCACTTTGCACATATTGGGTTGCGCATTTATATTTATAAGTACCAAGCGACCCGTTTTTCGACATAAAAAACGGAAGCCCATTTTTACAGCTTCCGTTTTCTCCTATTTTATAAAGGTGTTTTTTATTTTTTTGTTTGCTATCATAGGGATAAAGGACTCCACGCAAGACTTTAAGTGGTTATTATCGCCGAGTATCTGCAAAATTGCAGCTTTTACATTCTGGTCTTGGTAACAGGCGGCGGCAAGACAAGCTACTGCTATATTAACCGTTTCCTTATCTCCTTTTATATATGCATTCTCAAAAAGGTCGAGTATTTTCTTTTTGGTTTTATTATTGCCCGAGACTGCATTTTCAACAATTTCGGGAATAAGGGTTTCACCGAAGAAATTCATGTATAAGAAATTTCCGTATTTCTCTATATGCTCTTTATAAGGCTCCTTAAATTTGGGATACACATCAAGAACCTTTTTGGCAAATCCCGAAACATTCAACGCTCCGTTTTTAGAAACCGTGGGAAGCTCTACCTTGCCACCCGACACTCTTTTTGCTTTAAGTCCCATATTTTTTCTCAGAGTATCCACAAAGTCAATTCCGACAGACTCGGCGTCATGTTCATTCTGACTATCATCAAAGAGCCAAGCATTTACTTCAGCGAGGTCTCCGAATGTTTCCTCTTCCTTTACGGCAACCTTTAAAAGAAACATTTGACGATCAACATTATATTCAACCGCCACCTTCTTTGTATCGCTTACAAAAACGCCGTCCGATTCCGCTTTGAAACCGTTTTCATCCAAAAAAGGTTTCATCTCGGCTATAACATTAGATAAATATTTACTATCCAAATTTTTCACTCCAAAGCAAAGTTTTATAATACTATACCATACTTTTTCGCTTTTGTCACCTAAAAATTTAATATTTGCCTTTAATATATTAATGTGTTATTATATCTTCGACGATCTTATGTAAAGAGGATAAATTTTACACCGAATAAGCAAAGGAGTTTTATATGGAGCTTTCGAATATAAATGAGCTTAAAGGTATTCTTTCGGCCGAAGGTTTTTCTTTCAAAAAATCCTTGGGGCAAAATTTTCTGATGGATGATACCGTCTGTCCTAAAATGGCAGAGTCGGCAGCCGACTGCGATACCGGTGTTATTGAAATAGGTCCCGGGGCAGGAGTTCTCACACGGGAACTTGCAAAAAGAGCAAAGCGGGTAGTAGCAATAGAGCTTGATGAGCGTCTTAAAAATATACTTGAAAAAACCATAGGTGAATTTGATAATGTAAAGCTGATTTTCTCGGATGTTTTAAAGGTTGACCTGCATTCGCTTATTAAAGAGGAGTTTTCCGACTGCAAGAGTGTGAACATCTGCGCTAACCTACCTTATTATATAACCTCGCCTATAATTATGTCGCTGCTTCAAAGCAGACTTAATATCGGCTCGATAACCGTTATGGTGCAAAAAGAGGCAGCCGACCGCCTTTGTGCTGACGTTGGCAGTAGGGACGCAGGGGCTGTTACTGTAGCAGTTAATTATTATTCTAAAACCGAGATTTTATTCAAGGTGCCAAGAGAAAGCTTTCTTCCGTCGCCCAACGTAGACTCGGCGGTAATTAAACTGAACATTCTTCCCTCGCCGCCCATTAATGTGGCAGACGAAAAAAAGTTTTTCGCATTTGTAAAGGCGTGTTTTGCGCAGCGCAGAAAGACCCTTATCAATACCGTTTCCAACACACTCGACATTTCCAAAGATTCGCTGAAAAGCGCTTTAGACCAACTTAACATACCTCAGACCGTAAGAGCAGAACAGCTTACAATGGAAGATTTGTCCAAGCTGTCGAATATATTATTTATATAGGTACGAAGCCACCCTCGCCTATTACTTAAAAATCCTCAACCGTTCAGGTTGAGGATTTTTGTATTATACAGAAAGGTCTTCGACGATAAGCTCTCGAACAGAATTTTCATCCGGCTGTGCTTTATCACGAACGGCAAAGAACTTTTCAGCTACCTGCGGGAAGAGGGCATAGCTTAAAACGTCCTCCTCGCATTTGCCGATTCCTTTTTCCTTCATTTCAAGCGCATATTTCTTGAGCTCGGGCTCGATAAGGTCGGCGGGACGACAGGTTATAACCTTATCATCACCGATACACTTTTTACGAACGTCCTCATTAACCGCAGCCGGAAGTGTTCCGTATTCGCCACGAAGGAGCGCCTTTGATTCCTTGGGAACCATTTTATAACGCTCACCGGAAATGACATTCATCACAGCCTGCGTACCTACAATCTGACTTGTGGGTGTAACAAGTGGCGGGTATCCAAAATCGGCTCTAACTCTCGGCACTTCGGCTAAAACGTCATAATATTTATCCTCTTTACCTGCTTGTTTGAGCTGAGAAATAGTATTTGAAAGCATTCCGCCCGGCACTTGATAAAGTAGCGTTTTAGCGTCTACGTTAAGAACCTTAGGATCCAAGGTTCCCTCAGACTTCATTTTATCGGCAACGGTACGGAAATGAGCCGCAACCTCAGAAAGCTTTTCAAGGTCGAGTCCTGTATCACGTTCGGTGCCACGCATAGTAGCTACAAGAGCCTCGGTTGAGGGGTTGGCTGTACCGTTTGCAAAGGGAGAAAGCGCACAGTCTACTATATCAACGCCCGCCTGAGCTGCCATAAGATAGGTCATATCTCCGGTACCGGTAGTGTTATGGGTATGAAGATGAATCGGTACCTTTAC
>JAGAZW010000112.1 GCA_017939855.1 Clostridia bacterium
GAAATGTTTATAATTGATATATATACAAGTGTTGGCAAAACATACTCCATAGCGACACTTCTTCTGCCGACCAAAACAATTAGTATGTTCCTTAACAATGTCACGACAAGCGCCATTATAAGATTAGATACAGGACCTGCTAGAGCAGTTAAAGCAATATCCCTTTTAGGCTTTTTGAAATAATAAGAATTTATCGGCACAGGTTTTGCCCAACCAAAACCTACGAGCAAAATACAAAGCGCACCCAAATAATCAATATGCGCCATAGGATTTAAGGTCAGTCTCCCCTGATATCTGGCAGTCGGGTCTCCGAGCTTGTTTGCTACAAATCCATGAGCAAACTCATGAATCGGAAGGGTTAAAAATATTACTATAAGCGACGCCAATATTCCGGGAACCAACGCCTCAAAAGACAAGCCACCGCTTAATATATCCATTAACAAGACATACCACTCCAATCTAATTAAGTATATTATACTATATTTGCCCTAAAAAGACAAGAAAAACATACCGCTTTACAATAACGAAAAGCGGTATGTTTAATATTGTTACTCATTTTACCCTTGAGGAGTGCGAAACGGTATCCCGAAATAATCAGCTAGAGACAGCACAACATTCTGTGCTATTGCATTTATATTGTTTGCAATCCAGGTTGCGTCCTCATAATTGTCATGATAAGCAAACTCTATAAGCACTCCGGGAGCCCTGGTGCGACGCACCTCACCTAATGACGTGGTAGGGATTGCCCTTACTCCACCGGGCACCGGATAAATTATCTGAAGATTATTAGCTATTATTTCTGCCGCACGTCTTCCTCGTTCGCTCGTAGGATAATAGTACACTTCACTACCTCTTCTGCCGCTACCGTCGGCAGTAGCATTAGAGTGCAGGGCTAAATGCAGGTCATAGTTCCCCGAATTCGAAGCGGCAATAGACGAGGCTGCTGTCATATCCGGAGTGTTGCGGGTAAAATCTATCCCGGTTGCATACAGATACGGCTCCATCGCATCGGCTATAAGATTCATATAATATTCTTCATTACCGCCAATAATATACGGGTTAAACTCCTGGGTTGAGGGGCTTAAATAAATGCTAGGCATAAAAACATCCCTTTCTTTACAGTTTATGAAAGAAAGGGATATTTTGTTATTATGTTTATCTTTATTTCAATAACTCTAATATTGTTTTTTTGGCCTGCGAGGAAAACCAACAATAAAGCGCTTCGCCCATTTCCTGAAAGATGGGATCACCGTCATGGGAGCAAAGCATTGCAAATGTCTGTCCTATTCGACGAATAACATCGGTTCCTCGACGTAAAGCAAGATAGTAAAAAGAGAATGCTCCCATCTCTGACGATGCTTTATAAAGGCTCATATCCATTTTTTTGAGTGTATCAAGAAAGCTTTTCTTTGCAATATCCGAAACAGCTTCATCGCTTATATAATTTTCAAGACTTGCTATTGCAGTAAAGCAAAGCAGTAGTCTTCTTTGAGAAATAAGCTCACCGTTATCCATTTCGCCTATGTTAGCATAACTGACTTCATCGGCAAATAGTTCGGCAACCTTTTCGCCTATTTGCTTTGCCGCTTTTTTTGTTTCAGTCTTTACTGTATTTTGAATAGGCTCTGTCTTATGAAACTGAGGGCTTTTTGAAGGTCTGCTACTTGCGATTTTTATATCTTTATCAGAACACACTTTAATCACCTACTGTGCCGCTTCTATATTCTTTTAAAGCGTTTGCGAGTTGATCAGGACAAGAGGTGTTTTTAAAACCACACCTGATGCTTTCAAGTCGGTCTATAACATCATCCACCTTCATACCCTTAACCAGTTCGCTGATACCCTTAAGGTTCCCGTTACAACCGCCCGAATACTTTACATCAACAATTGTTTCACCCTCTACGGTAATATCAATACTTCTTGAGCATACACCCTTAGTCATATATGTGAAAGTCATTTGTTTAACCGTTCCTTCCTTTGAGCAAATAGTTTAAAAGCACTATTATTCAAGGATATGTAATACCACTACTTATCCCTGAACTTGTTGCTTCTTACTGGGTGACGAAGTTTTCTTAATGCCTTCGCTTCAATTTGACGGATACGCTCCCTGGTTACATTAAATTCCGTGCCTACTTCTTCAAGCGTGTGGCATCTGCCATCTTTCAAACCAAAACGAAGACGAATTACTGCTTCTTCTCTAGGAGTTAAGGTGTGAAGAACACTGTCGATATCCTCGTTAGTAATAGTTTTAAGCGCAGCCTCGTCGGGAGCTAAAGCATCTTCATCTCGGATAAAGTCCATCAGTCTGGAATCCTCCTCAGGACCTATTGGTGTTTCCATAGAAACGGGCTCTTGAGCGACACGCATTATCTCTCTTACTCTTTCAACCGGAAGCTCCATCTTTTCAGCTATCAACTCTTCACTCGGCTCATAGCCGTTTTCATGCAGAAGTTGACTCTGAATCTTTTTAAGGCGGTTAATAGTTTCGACCATATGAACCGGTATACGAATAGTTCTTGCCTGATCTGCTATAGCACGAGTTATTGCTTGTCTTATCCACCAGGTTGCATAGGTAGAAAATTTGAAGCCCTTTGTATGGTCAAATTTATCCACAGCCTTAATAAGACCCACATTACCCTCTTGAATAAGGTCAAGGAAATACATACCCCTTCCCACATATTTTTTAGCTATACTTACAACAAGTCTTAAATTTGCCTCGGTAAGACGTTTTTTAGCATATTCGTCACCCTCACTGATTTTAACAGCAAGTTCAATTTCTTCCTCTGAGCTAAGCAGCGACACCCTGCCTATTTCTCTCAAATACACCTTAACAGGATCGTCAAGTGAAATATTATCAACCGAAATATCTTCTTGAAGATTTTCGACATCCATTTCCTCTAATTTTAGCTCTTCATCTGTTGGTTCCTCGTCAAAATCCAGGTCGAGAGTAGGAGGCTCTGAGAAAAGTTCATCCAAATTTTCAGGAGCGTTTTCAATATCATCGAGGGTTTCCTTTTTATCAACTTCCTGGTCTGATATAATTTCTTCTGCTATCTCTTGTTTCTTATTTTTTTTACTTTCCATATTAAAACTTCCCCTTTTGCTTGTTTTCAATTATTTTTTTCATACTTTCTGCCCAATCTTCATCAGACATATTCTTTATATCCGGAGAGTTTTTCCTAAAGCTCTCCCCTAATATTACCGAAATGCTGTCTTTTAATACAATCAGTGCGTTTTTTTCTCCCTTTTCGCTATTAAGCAAGGACACTAAAAAACCTAATTCAGCAGAAGATAACATTTCACCAAAATAAGAAACATCTACTGCTCTACCCTCCTCCAAAAGCTTCAACAGCGCCGCATAGATACGACGATTCAAAGATGTTAACATATCGTCCGGAGACAGCTTCGACGAAGCCTCTTCATAAAAATCCGGATGCTGTAGCAATATAGCAATCACAGCTTCTTCTGCAGCGGCCGCTGCCGGATAAAGACGTTTGTCAGGATTTATATCTGAAGGATTATATTTAGGTGCTATTGCGGCAGAAATCTCTCTTTTTTCCTTTGTTCTTACATTTTTACGCCGTAATTCATCCACCTTTGTCTGAAAAGCGGTACGGGATACTCCGTATTTATCGCTTAATTTTCCTATGTAAAGGTCCCGTGCCATAACATCGTCATTTGAGGCAATAATTTCGGCTGCTTTCGCAAGATATTTTAACTTACCGTCATCGGCTGTAACGTCAATATCGCCTACTGCCATAAGCAGTTTGTATTCCAACTCGCTTACAGCACCCTCTAAAATTGCGGCAAACCTTTCTTTACCGTGTTTCTTTATATACTCATCAGGATCCTTGCAATCCGGCAGGGTTATTATACGCACCGATATACCGGTACTTTTTAATATTTCGCCGGCACGTGCAACCGCTTTTTTACCCGCCGCATCAGCATCGAGTGTAAGCACTATTTCTTTAGTATATCTCGAAATAAGTTTTGCTTGATTTTCAGTAAATGAGGTACCCAACGCAGCAACCGCATTTTCGAATCCTGCTTGATGCAAGGATATAACATCCATATTCCCCTCAACCAAAATTATTCTGTCAGCACAAAAATTCTTGGCAAAATTCATTCCGAAAAGATTTTCGCTTTTTTTATAAACGAGGGTGTCTGAGGTATTAACATATTTCCCCCCTGCTTTATCCTCACCCGGCATAGCTCTGCCACTAAAGGCTATCACATTTCCCCTTATGTCAATTACAGGAAACATTATACGTTTTCTAAAACGATCATAAAAACTGCCTCTGCTGCTTTTCGCTACAACATTAGCTTGAATCATATCATTTATTGTATATCCCTTGGATTTGAGATGATTTATAAGACTATCCCAGCTATCCGGGGCAGCACCTAATCCAAAATGCTTTATGGTAGCAAGAGCAAGACCTCTTTCCGATAGATAATCAAGCGCCCATTTGCCTTGCTTGGTCATTAAATACTGATGAAAAAATTTAGCGGTTTCACGGTTTATTTCAAGAATCTTGGATTTCATTTTTTGCATAGAATCATCATAGCTGTCCTCAGGCAGACTGATTCCGCTACGCTCAGCAAGAAGCTTTACAGCATCAATATAATCCAAATTTTCCATAAGCTTTGTAAAGCTGAAAACATCTCCGCCTACTCCACAACCGAAGCAGTAAAAAGAGCCGTTTTCGGGGTAAACGGTAAAGGAGGGTGTCTTCTCATTATGGAAAGGACAAAGTCCCACTAGGTTTTTACCCCTACGCTTTAAATTGACATAGGGTGCTATAACCGATTCAATTTCGTTTCGATACTTTATCTCGTTTATAACCTCTTCAGGAATTGCCATTATAGCACCTCCTAATATAATAAGATTTAAATTTTCCAAAATTTCGGGATATATATATTTGTATATTCCGTCACTGCATAATGGTCTGTCATGCCTGCGATGTGGTCGGTAACCGCACGGTTTATGCCCTCAAAATCATAGATGCTTTTATATTCTTGCGGCAACCTTTTAGCATCGGCTGAAAAATAATTGAAAAGTCCCTCAATTATGCCACTTACCTTGCTTTCCTCAGATTTTGCTTTTGGGTTTCGATAAACTTCGGAAAAAAGAAATTCGTGGAACATATTGTAGTATTTTTCAGTTTGCTCGTCCATCTTTATATCAATACCATCACTGTTTTCCACCAGTGAATTAACCAAAGTATTTATACGTTCCGATTTTTTACGGCCCAAAAACTTTACTATTTCGAAAGGAATATCACTTTCCTTTATAACACCTGCTCGAATAGCATCATCAGCATCGTGATTAATGTATGCTATTCGGTCACAATAGCGCACTATTCTGCCTTCCGCTGTAAAAGCCCATTCGTCCTTTGTGTGATGATGGATACCGTCTAAAACTTCTGCAGTAAGATTAAGACCCTTTCCGCTCTTTTCCAGCTTTTCGCATACTCTGACACTATGTTCAAAATGGGTAAAGCCTGTATCACAAAGATTATTTAACACTCTTTCCCCTGCGTGTCCAAAGGGGGTATGCCCTAAATCATGACCCAGTGCTATTGCTTCGGTTAAATCCTCATTAAGTCTTAACGCTCTTGCAACGGTACGAGCTATCTGAGATACCTCTAATGTATGTGTAAGTCTAGTGCGGTAATGGTCAGATTCTGGTGCTAAAAATACCTGTGTTTTATGCTTTAGTCGGCGGAATGCTTTTGAATGAATTATTCTGTCCCTATCTCGCTGAAATTCAGTACGAATGCTACACTTTTCCTCATATTCAGCTCTGCCTATCGTTTCACAGCTTAATGCGGCAAACGGAGAAAGGTTATCCTTTTCAATTTGTTCCGAGATAATCCTTATGTTTTCCATCATCTCACCCCAAAATTTAACGTTCTATATATAATATATTTAAAAAATCTTAAAATTCCTCTGTTTTAAAAGAAAAATAATCTTCTTTTGTTTTTTTTGCCTCTAATCGTGATGAAAAAGTTTCGGTAAGCTTTTGACAAAAAGCTTCCACGTCCTCGTTTTTAAGACAAAAATCAACCGTTATTTTATCGGTAAATTCAGTATTTTTTACACTCGCACAAGCATTCTCAATAAGTGTCAACAATATCGAATAATCCGCATAATCGCACTCAACCGACATATGACTACACAGACACATTGTGATTTTTTGCGCCTTATTAATTGCATCTCGTGCAGCCGTTGAATAGGCTCGTACGAGGCCTCCTGTACCTAAAAGTACGCCCCCAAAATATCTGGTAACTATGACAATTACATTCTCTAAATTATTACCGTTTATAACATCAAACACCGGTTTCCCGGCAGTTCCGTGTGGTTCGCTATCGTCGGA
>JAGAZW010000113.1 GCA_017939855.1 Clostridia bacterium
TCTGTATCGGTTTCGCTGACAAAGGTTACTCCGTCTTTTATAAGTTGCTCTTTTATGGAAATATAATTCTCTATTATCCCGTTATGAACGACGGCAAATTTTTTATCCTCATTTAAATGGGGATGGGCATTAAATTCTGTTGGGGCGCCATGAGTTGCCCAACGGGTATGACCTATACCTATATTGCACGACATATCTTTGCCGTTATTTGTTTTATCATATAAATCTTTAATTCTTTGGGTTGTTTTTGATACGCTGATTTTATTATCCTCTAAAACAGCAATACCCGCCGAATCATAGCCTCTGTATTCCAGTTTTAAAAGACCTTCCAATAAGATTGGGGCAGCGTGTTTTTTGCCCACAAACCCTACTATTCCGCACATGATTTTTTCACCATTCCTTTTTATAATGACTATAGAATGTCGAAACGCTCTTTGCGTTTCGACAAGCCGATTTTATCGGCTTTTGCCAATTCAAATTATCGTTAATTTGAATTGGCCCGATATTCATTGCAATGGTTAAGAGCAAATTTTCAAAGAAAATTTGAAGCCAAATCTACGATTCGGTGTCGAAATTGTGCATTAAGGCACAATTTCGACTTTCAATAACCATTATAATGCCTCTAAATTTTAAAGCACATAAAACATAGAGTCAACCAAGCCGGGTTTACATAATTCTATCAACCGCACGTTGCTGTAAAATTCTTGAAATTTAGCTCATCTAATGTTACAATTACATTATTGCCGAAAGACTTAACATTTCGCATATTGATTTGTAAATTGCAAATGCGCTATCAATAGGCAGTGGATTTTTACCGTTACCTACTTCTATAGTAAAACCGGGGCGATTAAATGTTGATATAAACCAATCTTTAAAACCTCCGCCTGATGCTAATCCTATAGGTACATCCAGTGCATATCCTGAAGATGTTGCCATAATTTGCGCCATTCGTTCCGATTTAACTGGTTTTTTGTCACCAAAGCTCCAATATATAACCTCACCTTGCGAATGAAGTGCCAATACATGACGCATACGCTTTTGACGGCATAAGTCGCACAAAGCTTTTGTTTCGGGTTCACTTTCAGCGTTCTCTCCCCCATATCGACTCATTGAAGGACCGAAAATTCCGCTTTTTAGCTCTTTTTGTCGTAAATATTCCCAGTCGGCATCAAAATTATGATTTATGTCCACACCTCGAAGATTTGCATTATAATGAGCAAAATCATTTTTACAAAGCCTTGATATAAAGTCGCCCCTGTCCCCTGCTCCTATTTTACCCAAAATAGATATTTCGCAACCATCGGGATTAACAAGAGGAACTATAATTATTCCCCTGCCAAAAAGTGCTTTTCGCATATTGATTCCGGCGAGGGATACGCCTTTATCGACAGAAAAGCACAGATCCTCCAAAAACATAAGCAGAATGTTGGTTGTTATATGTTCACTGCCATGAAAAGCTGCGGTAAAAAGCACAGATTCGTAACCCTTTCCTATACTTAAAGCTAAAATATCTTTTCCTGAGCAACTTTTTCCTATGGTCTTGCAGTTTAAAAAGGAGTATCTTTCGCATATTTCTTTTATAAGCTTCTTAAAAGAAATGTAGTCATAATCTATATTCTTTGTCAATCTGTCCATTATTACACCCCTAAAGTTTTTATAATGGCTATCGTGCCAATTCAAATTAACATAAATTAAATCGGTTTGTCGAAACGCTTTTTGTGTTTCGACATTATATAGTCATTATAATAAAATATATTAAAGGATGAGTCTTATAATGAATTTTGAAGAAAAACAATTACGTTACGAGTACAAATACAAAGGCAAGATAGTAAATATGAGGGTAGACGATATACTGCTTCCCGACGGCAAAAATGCTAAAAGAGAGGTTATTGAGCATCCCGGCGGAGTATGTGTTGCCGCCCTTACAGATGATAAAAAAATTCTACTTGTAAAACAATTTAGATACCCTTACGGCGAAATAATTTACGAAATCCCCGCAGGAAAGCGTGACAGACAGAACGAAGAACCGTTGGAGTGTGGGAAAAGAGAACTAAGGGAAGAAACGGGCGCTACCGCAGAGCGTTATTTTTCTTTGGGTGAGCTCTACCCCACCCCCGGATATTGCGGTGAAATTATATGGATGTTCGGTGCCACAGGACTTTCCTTTGGTAACACTGATCCAGACGAGGACGAATTTATTACTTTTGAGGCAATTGAAATCGAAAAGGTAGTAAATATGATTTTATCGGGCGAAATCAAGGACGCCA
>JAGAZW010000011.1 GCA_017939855.1 Clostridia bacterium
ATCGGCTGTAATCCGTTGATGTTTAAAAAAAACGACCCCATTTTAAACCACTTAAATACAGGAGACTGTGTATATTTTGTTCATTCGTTTTATGCCGAGTGTGATTCTAAATATATAACTTCTACAGCCGAGTACGGAATAGAAGTTACTGCATCTGTGCGAAAAGATAATATCTTCGGCTGTCAGTTCCATCCTGAAAAGAGTGGAGAAGTGGGGCTGTCCATTTTAAAAGCGTTTTGCGAATTAGGAGAATCTAAATGAATATATTTCCTGCAATAGATTTAGTCGACGGCAAGGCGGTTCGCCTTTTTAAAGGTGACTATGATCAGATGACCGTTTATAGTCATGATCCTGCTGACGTTGCAAAAGAGTTTGAAGCAAATGGAGCTTCCTATCTGCACCTGGTAGATTTACAAGGCGCCAAAGACGGTACAACCCCAAACCTCGAAACGATAAAAAAGATAAGGTCAAACTGCGGTCTTTTTATAGAAATAGGCGGAGGAGTCCGTAATATCGAAACGGTTAAAACTTATATTGATTTAGGCATAGATCGTGTTATTTTGGGCACCGCCGCAGTAAAAGATCTTGATTTCTTAAAAGAGGCGTTAAGCAGGTACGGTGAAAAAATTGCAGTCGGTGTAGATATAAAAGACGGTTTTGTAGCCATAAAAGGCTGGACCCAAAAATCCGAATATGACGGAATTGAATTTTGTAAAAAAATGCAGGATTTGGGTGTTAAAACTCTTATAATTACCGATATTTCCAAGGACGGAGCAATGAAAGGTACCAATAGAAAGTTATATGAGAAACTCTCTCGTGAGCTTTCAATTAATATAACCGCTTCTGGCGGAGTCTCTTCAATTGAGGATATAAAAGCGCTTAAAGAAATGAACCTATATGGTGCAATAATAGGTAAGGCGTATTATATAGGAGCTATCGATTTAAAAAAAGCGGTGGAGGTAGCCCGATGATAACAAAACGCATAATTCCTTGTCTTGATGTAAAAAACGGCAGAGTGGTAAAGGGAATAAATTTTAAGGATTTAAATGATGTTTCCAGTCCTGTTGAACTTGCAAAATATTATAGTGACAACGGTGCGGACGAGCTTGTTTTTTACGATATCACTGCATCTTTTGAAGAAAGAAAATTGTTTACGGATATTCTTTGTGATGTTGCGTCTAAAATTTTTATACCCCTCACTGTCGGAGGTGGCATAAATACACTGGACGATTTTGAGAGGGTGCTTTCCTGTGGAGCTGATAAGGTCAGTGTGAATTCAGGTGCAATCAAGAATCCCAATTTAGTATGTGAAGCGGCGAAAAAATACGGTGACCAATGTGTAGTTTTGTCTGCTGATATAAAGCGTGTAAATGGCGAATTCCACATTTTTTCAAAAGGCGGCAGAGAAGATACCGGAATGGAAGCGATATCATGGATAAAACGCTGTGTGGAAAACGGAGCAGGTGAGGTTGTTGTAAATTCCATCGATACCGACGGCGTTAAGGGTGGATTTGATATTGAAATGTTGAGGGGCGTTTTAAACGCTGTGAGTGTTCCGGTGATTGCGTCGGGCGGAGCAGGCTCATCCTCGCATTTTACAGAGCTTTTCAAGAAAATTCCCGATGTTTCAGCTGGTCTTGCCGCGTCAATTTTCCATTTTGGCGAAGTGAAAATTTCCGAGCTTAAAAAAGAACTTAATGAAAACGGCATTAATGTGAGGTTATAGTATGATAAATATTGATGAACTAAAATTTGACGAAAAGGGACTTATTCCTGCTGTTGTTGTAGATGCCCTTTCAAAAAAGGTCTTAACGGTAGCATATATGAATAAGGAAAGCCTTAAAATTTCTATGGAAAAGGGTCTTACTTGTTTTTATAGTCGTTCCCGTAAAGAGCTTTGGCTTAAAGGCGATACAAGCGGAAATTATCAGCATATTGTATCCATAACGGCTGACTGTGATAAAGATGCTTTGATAGTTTCGGTTGAAAAGGAGGGACCCGCCTGTCATCTTGGAACTGATTCCTGCTTTAACTATCCCGTATGGCAAAGTGAGGAAAGAGCAGAGTTTTCTCTTGATGGGCTCTATAAGCTACTGGTCGGCCGAAAATCCGAGCTGCCGGAGGGTTCTTATACTACCTATCTTTTTGAGAAGGGAATAGATAAAATTCTTAAAAAAGTGGGAGAGGAGTCTACAGAGGTAATAATTGCTGCAAAGGCTGACGATAAAAAAGAAACGGTTTATGAGATTGCAGATTTAGCATATCATATTATGGTTATGATGGTGGAAATGGGAATTTCTTTGGATGACGTAAGAAAAGAACTTGCTTCACGTCATATAATCGACCATAAGGTTAAACAGGAGAAGATGGTAAGTGATACCAAAGACTGATTTCCATATACATACATCGTTTTGCGACGGACTAAATACTCCCGAACAAATAGTTAATGCCGCAATAGAAAAGAACTTTTCTGCAATCGGGTTTACAGGCCATAGTTATACCTCTTTTGATGTTAGCTACTGTATGTCAAAAGAAAATACTAAGTCGTATTTTGATACTGTAAATAGGCTAAAGTATAAATATGAGGATAAAATTGATATCTTTTGCGGCATCGAACAGGATTTTTATGCCGAAGCAAAGGAGTTGCCCTTTGAATACACCATCGGTTCTGTTCACTATATAAAGGTGGGGGACAGATATCTTGCTATTGACGATAATGCTCAAGCTACATCAAAAATAATCGACGAATGTTTTTTCGGGGATTTTGATGCTTTTGCAAAGGAATATTTTTATACCGTCAAAAATGTTATCGAAAAAACGAATGCCGATATAATAGGACATTTTGATGTAATATTAAAATATAAACACGGTTTAAATTTAAAAGAAAGCGATACATATCTGGAATATGCCTTTAATGCTTTAGATGAGCTGATTAAATATAACAAACCTTTTGAAATCAATGTTGGTGCAGTAAACTCAGGGTATAGAAATTCTCCGTATCCGAGTGTGAGTATATTAAAAGAAATAAAGCGTTTGGGCGGGAAAATCATTATCACGGGGGATTGTCATAACGAACAAAACCTAGGCAAAAATTTTGATTTTGCCGTTAGCTATGCTAAAGCGGCCGGTTTTAAAAAGGCAGAAATTTTAACAAATGAAGGCTTTAAAGA
>JAGAZW010000114.1 GCA_017939855.1 Clostridia bacterium
TGTGTCTGTACAAGGAGAGGGCTTTGAAGGCGGTACAGTATGGGTGTACGGTCTTGATAAAGAAGGAAACGGTATGTTTACCGCTGCAAAAACTACCTCAATAAATGACACTACCGCTAATGCAATTATAAGCGAAAAATATCGTTTTGGTATGTATCTTGTTTGGGTTGAAAGTGCAGACGGAATCTTAAGCCGACCTGTAAGAGTTAATGCTCCCGAGCTTACCTGGATAGGCAGTGACACTGTAGCTCCCGGACAAGAGGTTTATCTTTACGGTAAAAATCTAACCAAAGATAATGTTGACGGAAACAGTAATGTGTACATAACAAACGGCACTAGCTACTATAAAGCTGAAATCAGCGATGTTAACGCATATCGTATTTCGGTTACAATTCCATCAGGTCTTGCTGACGGCAATTATAAAATATGGGTTCATAACGGTCATGGCTGCAGCTATGGCTGGAGTAACGGACTCAGCTTTGCGGTTGAAGCCGACAGCGAGGATTTTTGGGCTTCGGGTACAACGCACACAGTTACTCAAGTTAGCGGGGTGAATGGACTTTTATGGAAAATTAATTATACGGCAAAAGATGGCGATACTATATATTTAAAAAACGGTACATATGAAATCAGTAGTATTGCAAACACCAGCTATAATGCAGGAATTGTTGTTAAAAAAGCACTTCGTTTTGTAGGCGAGAGCAGAGATGGAGTAAAGATAGTTTCCAGCATGAAAAATAGCAGCGGAACATTTGTCTCCGGCTCAAATTGTATGGCAATAGCAGCATTTCCTTCGGAGTTTCAAAATATCACATTTGTAGATAACGTAAATGATTTTGGTACGGATAACGCAAATATTGCAGGTGTTTATTCTACATTCCTTAAAGCATGGGGATATCTTGCACTTTATTCATCATTGGGCAATAAAAATGTTGATTCGTTTAAAATAGATAATTGTTCGTTTGTCGTTAATCGTCTGCGTCACAGTAAGAGTGCAGATACTACGGATTCTCAAATTGATGCAGCACTGAAAGAAAAATACGATTACTATGCCGGCGCTGGTGTTGGCTGGACATCTCCTCTTACTATAGATGCCATAAAAAACGTTGAGATAACCAATTGTCATTTTGAATCTAGTATAGGCTTTATGTGTTACAGTGCCCAAAAAGTTTTAATTGAAGGCTGTACTTCAGCAGGAAACTGGATTGAATATGGTAATTCAGATTCAGCATTCTGTTATTTGCAGTATTGTAAAAATATTGATGTAAGCCGTAATGAGATACACGGCAAAGACTATTATACCGATCCTGACGGTAAGCTTGAACGTTATGACCTAGGTTTCGGCAGGGGTATTGTTATTCAGAATACATATGCTTCTACCGATGCTACCTATATTGCCGAAAACGATGTCAGACGTTGCGGCGAGTTTGACGGCGGCTCGGGAGAGCAAATACTTTATGAAAATCTTCATACTATTTATTGCGGTTCAATAAACGGCATTTCTTCAGACGGTAAAACCGTTACTTTAGGAGATAGTGTTTGGGAAAAACAGGACGATGGAAGTTATGCCTATAGAGTTAATACTTCTGTTACCAAAGTAGTTATAGGTACTCGACTTTGGGTTTTTGGTGGTAAGGGTGAATCTCAGTACCGTACGGTAGTAGGCGTTACTGCGGACAATAATGTCATACTCGATCGACCCTTTGATGTTGAACTTGCGACAGCAGCACAGGAAAATCCTAGTCTTGTCTGCATAACGTATGCGAATGAAAATGCAGTTGTTTTTCGCAATTATTGTGAAGGTCCTGAAGATTACGACGATAATTTTAACTCAACTATAGGTGTTCAGCTCTATGCAACAATGCTTGACTTTATTGGTGCTGAAAACTTATTTACACAAATGCATCAAGGCTTTTATCTCGATGCCCATTATAATTTTGACCTTTCCAATCGCTTCGGATACAACGGATACGAAGAAACTATCATCATAAATAATACTATACACGATGTGCGTATAGGCGTTGAATGTACGGTTGCCATTTTTGGTCTAACGGATAGTATTTTAGACGGAACTCCGAATCCTGCAAACCTGATTCACAACGTTATGATAAGGGGCAACGAAATATCAGAAACTGTTTTGTGTGAAAACTGGCTATGGGCTTCAAACGGGGATTACTATAATTCCCTTGAAAAGTCGGGTGCCACATGTGTTATGGTTGGTGTTACAGACGATGCTGTTAAGTATGGTAACACAGTATTGTGGCCGGGTGACTGGATCAGAAATACTGTAATAGAGAATAACGATTTTGCTAATGCCGAAATGGCGCTTATGCGGATAGGATACTATCAATGCGGTACAGTTGTTAGAAATAACTACTGTCAAGGCAGAGGCGATGAAGATGATACCATTCTTTACGATGGACCAGAAATTGATGTAGAGCTCGAAATCAATCGAGCAACAGTTATCAATGATTATGGTACCGAAGCAGAAGGTGTATACGGTACAGTAGCAAATCTCGAGTCATTCGATGAATTTATGAATCCTGATTTCAGTGAAGGATTCAAGTATTGGGGTTCAAATAACGGTCAAGGCTACGCCTGTGACCATGCAAGGCTTGTAACCGAGGGAACCGAAACCTATCTGGAGATGGCCGATAGTATAGGTATAACTTCTGTTGACTTTAAACCTAAGAATATACCGGTAAACAGCAAGGTTGCAGTGGTATATGATTGGAAGGGTAGCGAGAATGTAAAGGTAGAACTTGCAGGCTATGGTCTTGCAGGCGGCAGCTTTGAAAAGACAACCTTTACGAACAGTGATGTAGCTGATGGCTGGAACAGAAGCATAACCAGCTATGCACTTACCACTACACAAGATTTAGATTTTAATGTTGTTATAAATTCTTTGATTCATAAGCAGAAATCTTATGTAAGAAATATAGAATTTGTGATAGTATATGAAAATCAGGGTTACTATGAAACCGCAGACGGAAGAAAATATAATCTTCTTGACGGTTCTGAATACGGTGGTAGCGAAACAAAGGGTATACAGACTTTAAACAGTGAGGATATACATAAGTATGGCCCCACATTGGGTATAGCTAACAACAGCTTTGAGGACGGTCTTAAGTTCTGGAAGCTTAGCGGTACCGCTACAGATACAATAAGTGCGGCAGATGGTCAGCTTGTTTTCTCTTCAACTGCAAGTGCTAATGGTGTGATATCTGCTCCCTTTAAGGTGCAACAGGGTGCTTACAAAGATAATTCGGCAAACAACAGAGTAGCGATTATTCTCGATTATGTCTGCCTTAAAACGACGAGTAGCTATTATACGGTATACCTTTATGAAAGCAAAAATGGCGCTGCGCCCACAAGGTATAAATTAACATGGGATACCGGATTTAAGACAATTGATGCTCAAACTAA
>JAGAZW010000115.1 GCA_017939855.1 Clostridia bacterium
CGATGACATAATCCTTTCGGGTATGCGTTCTCAGGCTCAACTTGCAATAGATATGGCAAACGTTATTATATTTGTTGTTGATCTTCATTGCGGCGTGACTGCGACCGATGCCGAAATTGCATCGATGCTTCAAAAAAGTGGTAAACCGGTGGTAGTTTGCGTTAATAAGTGTGATAAGGTGGGCGATGTGCCTCCCGAATTTTACGAGTTTTATAATCTGGGACTGGGTGACCCCATAGGTGTCTCATCTCTTCATGGACACGGGACAGGCGACCTTTTGGATGCTGCGTTCCAACATTTAAAAGATGAACCTCAAGAGGACGAAGAAAGCGATGTAGTTAATGTCGCAATCATAGGAAAACCAAATGCCGGCAAATCTTCTCTTGTGAATCGTATTGTAGGCGAGGAGCGTTGTATTGTTTCGAATGTTGCAGGTACTACCCGTGATTCAATAGACACTGTGGTTGAAAATTCTCACGGCAGATTTAATTTTATCGATACAGCAGGTCTTCGCAGACAAAGCAAGGTTGATGATAAAATTGAGAAATACAGTGTTCTTCGTGCTAAGATGGCTATAGAGCGTTCTGATGTGTGCGTTATTATGTTGGATGCTGTTGACGGTTTTACCGAACAGGATTCTAAGGTGGCGGGTCTTGCTTTAGAGCAGGGGAAGGCGTGTATTATTGCTGTTAACAAGTGGGATATAGTCGAAAAAGACGGTCATACGATGGATGCATACCGCAAAAAACTAATGAACGACTTTTCCTTTATGCCATTTGCACCTATAATATTTATTTCTGCAAAAACCGGTCAGCGTCTTGATAGACTTTTTGAACTTATAAAGTATGTTCATTCCCAAAACACAATGCGCATTTCAACCGGTAAGCTTAATGATATCTTGGCAGATGCTACTGCTCGTGTTCAGCCGCCTTCAGATAAAGGAAAGCGTCTTCGTATATACTATATCACTCAAGCCTCAACGAGTCCGCCTACCTTTGTATGCTTTTGTAACAAAGCAGAACTTTTCCATTTTTCTTATCAGCGTTATCTTGAAAATCAGATTCGTTCAACATTCGGACTCGAGGGAACACCCGTAAGATTTGTAATACGTGAAAGGGGAGAAAACTAATGGTAATGACCGCTATTATAACTATTATTGCTGCATATTTTATAGGTAGTATAAATTTTGCTGTTATTTTTACAAAACTATTTACTCACCGGGATATAAGAGATTTCGGTTCTGGTAATGCAGGTACTACGAATGTGATGCGAGTAGGTGGTTTCTTGCCGGGTGCCCTGACCTTTCTTTGCGATGCTTTGAAGGGTTTCGCTGCCTGTGCTTTAGGAAAATTGATTTTCGATTATATATCACACTATTCTGATAGTGTATGGGCTTGGTCAATTTTTGGCGCATATATTTGCGGAATAGCATGTATGTTAGGTCATGTTTTCCCCATTTTCTTTGGATTTAAAGGTGGAAAAGGAGTAGCAACGAGTGTGGGTATTTTTGCCGTTTGCTGCCCGATAGCAATTGCATTGGGTCTGGTGTGTTTTGCGTTGCTGTTGCTGATTACACGCATAGTATCGGTAAGCTCACTAAGTGCAACGGTTGTGGTTGTCGTTTTTTCGATAATATTTGCTGACGCATACGCACCGTTAATTCCGCAGATAGTTATGAGTGTGATTATGGGAATAATAGTTTATGTAAAGCATATTGATAACATAAAACGTCTAATGAAGGGCGAAGAAAAGAAAATATTTGTCAGGAGAAAATAGGTATGGCGAAAATTACTATTTTAGGTTCAGGCGGTTGGGGTATGGCACTTGCAATAACAGCCAACGATTCCGGACATGAGGTAACACTTTGGTCACCTTTTAAGCAAGAGGTTGAACTTCTGAATGAAAAACGTTGTAATGATAGGTTGCTTGAAGGTGTAGTTTTACCTAAAAATATAATGATAACGGATGACTTATCTTGTGTGGAAGGGTCCTTGTTAACAATCATCGCTACTCCGTCTACTGCTGTTCGTTGTGTGGCAAGACAACTTAATGCTCAAAAGAACTTTGGTATAGTTGTCAATGTGTCGAAAGGCTTCGAAAAGGATACACTAAAGCGGCTATCGGTTGTTTTAAAAGAGGAGCTGCCTTTTTCACCTATAGCGGTGCTTTCAGGTCCTTCACATGCAGAAGAAGTAGCAAAAAGAATACCAACTTCTTTGGTGGTAGCGTCATATTCTATGTCGGCACCTGCAATCATTCAGGATTTACTTTCAAACGAATTTTTGCGTATATATACTTCCGATGACATAATTGGGGTTGAATTGTGTGGTGCCATAAAAAATGTTATTGCGATATGCGCAGGTGCCTGTGACGGTCTGGGACTGGGCGATAATACCAAAGCTGCACTTATAACCCGAGGTCTTTCCGAAATGGCAAGATTGGGTATAGCGATGGGCGCCAACGAGCGTACATTTGCAGGTCTTGCAGGTGTAGGCGACCTTGTAGTTACTTGCCCATCTAAACATAGTCGTA
>JAGAZW010000116.1 GCA_017939855.1 Clostridia bacterium
CAACAAAATAATTTATTTTGCCCAATATCATATCCATTTTGTTTTATTATCTTTGCTAAATCTCCTATTAATATACTTGTATCTGATGCCTTTACTAAAACTTTATATACTATTTTTTTCTTTTGTTTTCAAGAGCATATAAAAAAAGAGCTGTCATTTTCGACAGCTCTGATAATTTTATTAGTTTGTGATTGTAAGTTCTGTGTCTTTATCAAACAGATGAATTTTTGCAGTTTCAAAAGCAATAGTTATCTTATCTCCGGGTTTAGCTGTAGATTCAGGAGCAACACGAGCATTGATTGCCTGACCTTCACAGTTCATATAAAGATAAGTTTCAGCACCCATAAGCTCGGTAACTTCAACATCTGCCTCAACAACACCGTCTGGGTTAGCAGCGACAAGATCAGGTTCATCATGAACATCTTCAGGACGAATACCCATAATAACTTCCTTGCCTACATATTCATCAAGACAGTTATCCTTGTTTTTGCTCTCGGGAAGCTTAATCTTATATTTAACACCAACTCGTGTTTTGGTATCTTCCGAACCAAATTCAACGAAATAATCGTTTCCTTCTTTAAGAAGAAGGGTCTCTATAAAGTTCATCTGAGGAGAACCGATAAAGCCTGCAACGAAGAGGTTGCAAGGATACAAGTAAAGGTTCTGAGGAGTATCAACCTGTTGAATAAGACCACTCTTCATAACAACGATTCGAGTACCCATTGTCATAGCTTCTGTCTGGTCGTGGGTAACGTAAATAAAGGTTGTGCCTAATCTCTGATGGAGTTTGGAAATCTCGGTACGCATCTGAGCACGAAGTTTTGCGTCCAAGTTTGAAAGAGGTTCGTCCAAAAGGAATACCTTAGGCTCACGAACAATTGCACGTCCCAATGCCACACGCTGACGCTGACCACCGGACAAAGCTTTCGGCTTGCGCTCCAAAAGATGTTCAATATCAAGAATTCTTGCTGCTTCTTCAACACGACGCTTAATTTCGTCCTTTGAGGTTTTGCGAAGTTTAAGGCCGAACGCCATATTATCGAAAACTGTCATATGAGGATAAAGAGCATAGTTTTGGAAAACCATTGCGATATCTCTGTCTTTAGGTGCAACATCATTTACAAGACGGTCACCGATGTAAACTTCACCCTCAGAAATTTCCTCAAGACCTGCCACCATACGAAGAGTAGTTGACTTACCACAACCGGAAGGGCCAACAAGAATAATGAATTCCTTATCTTTGATTTCAAGATTAAAATCAGAAACGGCTGTCACACCGCCGGAATATCTTTTGTATACGTTACGAAGTGATAAACTTGCCATAGTTTTAATAAACCTCCTAAAAAGTCACATTTATCTCAGTTATTATACCAAGAAACATCATAAAAAGCAACAACTATTTCTTACAATGTTAAGAATGATATTTTGTCTATTTTGCACACTCTAATGGTTTAAATTTCCTTTCCAAACACACTTTTGAGTTCTTGAGCAGAAATTTCACAGCACTCACCCGATTTTAGATCCTGCGGCAACACTAACGCACCAACAGACACACGATGAAGTTTATTTACACCCAAGTTGTAAACTCCAAACATTCTTTTAATTTGATGATATTTGCCCTCAGTGATAGTAACTTTAGCATTTGTTTTACCGAGGGGCTCTAATATTGCGCTTTTACATATTGTACCATCGTGCAAGACTACACCTTGCTGAAATTTTTCGGGCATATCTACGGTTATCTCACCGTCTAACAAGACCTCATAGACCTTAGCAATTCCCTTTTTAGGAGATATACAATTATGTGCAAATTCTCCGTCATCGGTGATAAGCAGAAGTCCCGTTGTATCCTTGTCGAGCCTTCCTACCGGAAAAAGTCCCGGTCTTTTAAGATTGTCGGGTACCAAATCTATAACGGTTTTTCTTGATTTATCATTAGACGCAGAAAGCACACCAGCAGGTTTATTCATCATAATATAGATGTTTTTCTTATAACTTATTTGCTTGTCGTCAAACGAAACAACAGCAGTTTCAACATCTATAATCAAAGCCGGTTCTCTTACTACCACACCCGAAAGACTTGTCCTTCCACGCCTTATCGCAGTACGTGCCTCGCTGCGTGTCATATTAAGTTGGTTTGAAAGAAATTTATCCAGACGCTGTTTTTCCATTTTTACCTCTTATATTCTCAAAATCGGCAACATAATACCGTCTATTGCGGCACTTGAAACGTCGCCTCCGATTATCTTCCCATTATATACAATAAGGTTAAGTCTTGCATTATCGTCCTTTCCAAAAGGTCCAAAGCACAATACCTGATATGTATAAACTACGGCTTCACAGCCCTTGTACTTAGATAGATTAAAACCTGCTTTTTTCTGCAAAGCGTTATAGTTTTCATAGACCTCGCTAAAATGCAAAGGAATAATTATCTTCTTTTGAGAAATCATTTCCTCTTTGACTTCACAACGAATACTTTGAGCAAATTCTACACGGAGCTTATTTGTGCTACCATTTTTGTTTTCTGCCAATACAGAAGAAAAACTACCAAAAATCATAACAACGACCAGCAAGGCAGCAAAAATTGCCGCAAGTATTCCCCGACCTAAGCTCACATATAGCTTCATTGAAATCACCCCAATTTATAAATACGGGGTGCTAAAATAAAATATTACATTTGATCAATAAGACAAACACAATGACAGGCTATTCCCTCTTTTTTACCGGTGAAGCCCAAATTTTCTTCTGTGGTGGCCTTAACGCTGACACAGTCAATATCCATACCCACAGCCTCGGATATATTTTTTCGCATAATATGGATATGCGGAGACATTTTTGGCTCTTGAGCGATAATCGTAGCATCGATATTAATCACTTTGTATCCCTTTTGTTTTAGAAGCAAAGCGGTATTTTCAAGCAAAATCATTGAATCTATATCTTTAAATTTAGGATCTGAATCTGGGAAATGAGCACCAATATCTCCTAAAGCTGCAGCACCTAATAAAGAATCGCAGATCGTATGAAGAAGAACATCGGCATCAGAATGACCCAAAAGCCCCTTTTGGTAGTCTATCTGCACACCGCCTATGATAAGCTTTCTGTCATCACAAAATCGATGAACATCATATCCATGACCTATCCTCATTCGCTATCACCTTCTATAAACATTTCGGCGAGTTTCAAATCGTAGGGGGTTGTTATTTTTATATTTTGAACAGAACCCTCAGTTATCAAAACAGAATAACCCGCCCGTTCCATAATTGAAGCATCGTCTGTTAAATCCAAATCATTAAATTTAGCATATGCTTCTTTATACTTTGCTACATCAACGCCCTGAGGTGTCTGAGCAAGATAGAGATGACTTCGATCAATAGTCCTTTCTACCACATTGCTATCATTACACAGCTTTACCGTATCATTTACTTTAACTGCGCAAACAACGGCATCAGCACATTTAAGTTTTAACACT
The DNA here is from genome assembly GCA_017939855.1 of Clostridia bacterium. Classification (GTDB taxonomy): domain Bacteria; phylum Bacillota; class Clostridia; order Oscillospirales; family Acutalibacteraceae; genus UBA737. The sequence goes on from JAGAZW010000116.1 coordinate 3,467, forward strand.
GTATTTGAAATTATGCTTTCTGAAACTAAGGGTCTTGCACCGTCATGTATAAGCACCTTTGTTTCCTTAGCTTCAAGTCTCTCCATTCCCCGCATAACAGATTCTTGACGGCAATTACCACCGGGTGTTATATCTGTAAGTTTTGAAATATTGTATTTTTGCGTCTGCAACTGCATTTGCGGTATATCTTCTTTTCTTGCCACAAGAACAATTCTTGAAATAAACCGACTGTTTTCAAATGCCATTAAACTTCTTATAACGGTTGGTATACCGCAAATAGTCGAAAATTGCTTGTGGATACCATTCATTCGTGAAAAGGAGCCTGCCGCAACAACTATAACCGGAACGGCGCTGCGTTCTAAATCAACAGTACTGTAATCAAGCTTAAATTCGGTTTTACCTACCATAACAATACGCCCTTTTTAAATATAATGAACAAACAAGTTTAATAC
>JAGAZW010000117.1 GCA_017939855.1 Clostridia bacterium
CGATACCGGCAGCTATTACGTACCATTCCACGCAGGAAGATATGAAAATATTATGCTTAATGCCAGGGTAGATGTTGGCTCATCACCGATTTACAGCGTTCCTGCGGCAATTTCCACCCTTGACAGTCTGTATAACAATCAGATTATAAGCAAGCTACAGTATTTAGAACGTCTGCCCGACGGAATTATAAAGGACAAAACAGGACTTCTAGAGGACGCAAAGGCGGAAATGCAGGCGGTACAGGACAAGGAATTAGTTGTACAGATGTTAGCCGAACAGTACCCGGATTTATATGCACAGTACATAAAATTGTCGCCTGAAGAGCAGGAAGCAATGTTAGCACAGGTTATGGGAGGTGCGGTATGACAGCTTTAAAGATAGTAAATAAGGCTTTGGCACTTTTAGGCTATAGCGACAGTAACAACAATATGGATTTAACACGCAGGGTTTTAAACAGAGCCTTACCGCTTACAAACCTTGTCTATTCTGATATGTGCCGCATATGCGAAACAAAGTTTTCTGAAATAGAAACCCTTAATGATGAAATAAGCCTTCCCGACAAAGCCTATGACATTATGGCATGCGGATTAGCATCCTATATTGCGGGAGCGGAAAGCGATGATTTCTTACAGTCGCTATGGTCGGCGGAATACCAGCAAAGGCGGACGACCTTATCCCGCTTGACCGAATACGAGGATGTTTTACCCACCCCCGAGGATTAGTTCCGCTATGTCTCGCAGATAGGACAAAGGCTGTCTTATCTGTAGGACAAGCGTTGTCTTATCTGTAGGACAACTTCCTCTATGATGGGGGCTTTAAGATGAAATTTTATTTATAGGAGTTAAAAATATGTTAAATGTTATTTTATCAGGTTTTTTGTTTTGCATTATTTTGATATTGTGCTTTTTATTCCTTTGTTTAGGAGTGTTTATCGGCTTGAAGATAAAACCCTCCTCCATACCAAAGGAAGAGCTTACAGAGGAAGAGAAACGCAAAATAGAACGTGAAAAGCGGTATTCTGATAATTTTTTCAATTACAACGGTGACAAGCAAAACTGAATCAACATACAACCCGTAGGGAACGACCTGTGTGTCGTTCTTTTTTATTTTAATAGCATAATCCGGCATTTAACTTTTAAAGCAAACAAGGGCAACGGCTAAAAATCGGGCTTTAAACGGTTAAATTCCGTATTAAATAAATGCCTTCACCATAGGCAGAAAAGGAGTAAATGATATGGACGGAATGAACGTTCAGAACGCATCGGAGCAGGACACCAATGTTTCGATGGAGTCACAACAGGATACAAACGAGGTAAATGAACCCGAAACCGCACCACAGGACGGGGAAAGTGCCGAGAGCGAATCCGCACAGGACGGGAGCGGCACCGCTGAAAACAATGCCGACAATCTGCCTTTTCTTGAAATACAGCACAATCACGAAAGAAAAGGACTTACCCGTGAAGAAGCGGCTATATGGGCGCAAAAGGGTATCCATTACGAGGATACATATAACGCAATTGAGCGCTTTGCAACCTTAAAAGGACAGACAGTAAAGGAGTTTATAAACGGTCTTGAAACTGCCGAGGACGAGGCTTACCGCAATGAACTTGTCGAAAAGTACGGAAGCGATGATGATACCGTAGACAAGTTGATGGAGCTTCGCAAAATCGACAAAGAAAAAACTCTTGCTTCTGCCGCAGAAAGCCGCAAAAAAGCCGCCGAAGCCGCCGAACAGAGTGTTAATGCACGTATAGCGGACGAGTTTTCCAAAATGAAATCGGAATACCCCGAGCTTACCGAATTTACCGCCCTGCCCGACGAGGTTAAAAAGGCTGCAATAGACGGGAAATCGCTGGAGCATGCTTATTTAAAGCATATCTATGGCGAAAACAAAAAAATAGCCGCCGCAAAACTTAAAGAAGCCGAAGCGGCAAAGAAATCGACAGGAAGTATGGAAGCCGGAAAAGACGGTGGAAGCGGACTTGTCGATTCTTTTTTAAACGGCTTCAACAATAATTAAAAAAAGGAGAAAAACGAAATGGCAAATTCATGGAAAAGCGACGTATCAAGATATACGAGCGAAATTGACAAGGCGATTGTCCAGGGCTCAAAGACAGGTATGTTTGCCGACAACAATTTCGGTGCTAAATTCGCAGGCACAAAAAATGTTATTATTCCTGAAATCACAATGAGTGGTATGGGAAATTATGTAAGGGTAGGAAACGGTCTTGAAAACGAAGGCTACCCTAAAGGTAATATTGCGACCGATTACGTTACCTATACTCTTAATCAGGACCGTTCAAGACAGTTGGTATTTGACGCTATGGACGCAGACGAAAGTGGTATAGCGAACCTTGCAGGAAAGATTACGGGTGAATTCACAAGAAATCACATCATCCCCGAGGTTGACGCATACAATCTTTCTACCCTTTTCGGTATAGCAACCGAAAAAGCACACACCAATACGGTGGATACTGCAACGGATGCAGGACAGAAAAAGGCGGTTACTTCCTTTGTGGATATGATAACTGATGTTGAGGAAGCGGTTGGCTTTGAAAACGAAGACCTTATTGCATTTGTCGATAAAAAGATGTGGAACCTGCTTATGAATACCGATAAGTTTACCCGACAGATAAATGTAAGCAACTTTAAACAGGGCGGAGTTGACATGAGAGTAAGAGACTTCAATGGTGTAAGGCTTATTCGTGTGGATTCTACAAGAATGAAGAGCGGATATGATTTTCTTGACGGAAACACCATTGAGGATAGCGGATTTAAGGCAAAAGAGGACGCTACTTCTGTTCGTTCTCTTATTTTGCCTAAAAGTGTTGCTTGCTTTGTTAAGAAGCTGGACGAGCTTAAGGTTTTCACTCCAAAGGAAAACCAGAACGGGAACGGTTATGTAATCGATTTCCATATGTATTACGACCTTCTTGTTAAGAAGAGTCGCAAGGGTACAATATTCGCATTGCACGAATAAGAAACCTAAATATTTCACCGTAGGGAATGACCTGTGTGTCGTTCCGTTGTGTGCTTAATTTACGGGGTGCACACTTAAGGAATACCCTACGGTAATTCAAAAATACGATTAACAGAATTATAACGGGCGGCTTTTTGCCGCCCTGCATTAAATTTGAAAACAACAAGGCGAAAGCCTTTTTACATACAAAAATTTGGAACTGTTGTTCTGTTATGTCCCACAGATAGGACAAAGGCTGTCTTATCAGCAGGACAAAGGCTGTCTTATCAGCAGGACAAAGGTTGTCTTATCTGTGGGACAAAGGTTGTCTTATCTGTGGGACAAAGGTTGTCTTATCTGTGGGACAAAGGTTGTCTTATCTATAGGACAACTCCCTCCGTCACGGCAAGCCGTGACACCTCCCTCTATGATGGAGGCTTTAAGATAGAATTTGATTTACGAAGGAGAATGGATATGAGATTACCAAAAATGCCTAAAAGACAGGCACAGGCCCTTGCAATCCCCGATTTAGCGGGCGGACTTAATTTAAGGGACGGTATGAGCGAGATTCTCGACAATCAATTAACAGAATCAAAAAATATGTGGTTTTCCGACGGTGTACTAAAAACGAGACCGTCACTGTTTATGAGAGCCTCTGCAGACGGCAGATTGTATTGTGTGGATTGGAGTGACGTGTCCCGAGATTTTAAACAGCACGATGTAATCAAGGTCGAGAGCGGCACCACCTACACTCTTTGCAGCAGTAAGGTGCGCTATGTAAGAACAAATGATGCAAGCAATTACAGTATTGAAACGGTTATAACCTTTTGGTGGGTAAGCGACGTCACCACCGCATATGACAGTCAGCTTGCAATTACCGACGAAGTTGACAGCTATTTTACGGTGCAAAAGGGTGAGGATATATATTTATTTGCGTCAAACCGAATAATTTACCGCAGGGGTAAGATTGAATTCGGCGAAGGTGTGGATGAAACAACCTCAACCGAAACTATAATGAGTTGGACTCCCGTTTCAGCGGAGGAAATTTATATACCGATTGTATATGCACATTGCAAAACCGAAGGTTCTTTACTGAAATTGGATAATGGAAATATCACATTTAAAGAATTCTATTTTTCCGGAACTCAATTTGAAGGATTCAATACTTTAAGCAACCGATACAAAGCAATTTTTTCTACAGTAAATCAACAACTGTTCAATGATGAAGTTACAAAAATACCTATGAAGTATCCTCTTCCAAAACCTACCGAAAATTGCGTTGGGGAAACGATTGTTGCTACAATTACTCACCCTGACGGTACGAAAGTAGAGCATACGGCTACAATACTTTCAAACGGACATGCGCAGGAAAGCGGCTTTAACAAAGAAGATGATTTGATGCTGTGCGCTACTTCGCATCAAATTTGGTTTGAGAAAAAATACGACGAGGAATATAACGTTGTAGAAACACTAACAACAGAAGATTATATTGAGGACAATCTTGAAATTATAGCTCCCTACATACCTGACGGCTTCGAGGAAAGCAAGGATAAAATATTCAAAATGTCGCATGCCTGTTGGTTTGGCGGAGCTTCAAACGGTCTTGCAGGCGGTAACCGTTTATTCCTGTGCGGAAATACAAATAAGGGTGAGGAATCGCTTGTTTGCTGGTCGGGGCTTGATAAACCGTTGTATTTCCCCGAAAATTCATATTTTTATGTAGGCAATACCGCTTCGGCAGTAACCGGCTTCGGAAAGCAGTCGGACAAGCTCGTAATTTTCAAGGAAAACGAAACCTGGCTTACACAGTATTATCAGAATACAAGCATTACCGCCGAAGATTTAATAAATCAGTCGGTGATTGACTATGCATCCTCGAGTGTGTATTTCCCGCTTATGCTGATAAACCCAAATATAGGCTGTCCTTATCCTGATACTATACAGCTTTGCCGTAACCGCCTTGTATGGGCGGGCTCGGACGGTAACGTTTACACCCTTGTAAGCGAGAATCAGTACAACGAGCGCAGTATCTATTCGGTTTCGGAAATGATTCAAAGCCGCCTTCGTGAGGAATCCTTTGACAGGGCAAGTGCTTGTGATTGGAACGGTTATTATTGCCTTTGTTTCCCTGATTGCATTTATCTTATGGATTATAACAACTACGGCTACACCCATATTGCAAGTCATAGTAAGACCGAGGACGCCAATTTGCGTATACCGTGGTATTATTGGGAAATGTCGAGCGGCTTTTATAGAGATGTACGAAGCTATACGGTTATTTCCGATAAGTTCATTGCAATTGATTACAGATTCGGAGGCAGAACAGAGCCAGATGGAATAAATCTTTGTGTTTTCGAGGAAAGCGGTGCCGAAAAAATTGAAAGCACCGTTACAACAAAGCTATTTGCCTTTTCTGCTCCGCATTACCGAAAGAATATTGACCGCATAGATTTGCAGTTGGGTAATAACGGCGGCGAGGCGATTACGGTAGAAATTATAACCGACTGCGGCAGTGAAGAGCACATTGTCGAAATGCAAAGCCCCCAAACCGACGAACGTCAGGCAGGATTCATTGAAAACCGTTCGGTCTTCCCGACAATGCGGCAGATTTCACGTGTAGCGGTAAAATTAAGCTGTAACGACCACCTTATTATTGACGGTATGATATTCAAATACAGAATAACGGGAGGTGTGCGCTGATGGCGACATACAATCATTATTATGAAGAACAGAAGAAAAAGCATACACAAGGACTTAATACTGCCTTGTCTGATGTGGATAAGAGTACAACGGCACAAAAAAAGGCTGTAACTGATAATTACAACTACCAAATAAATGAGACTAAAAAATCCTATGAGGACGATTATCGGGAAAACGCCATACAAAAGCTCATAAATGAGAGAGCGGTAGCCGAGAATATGTCTAATATGGGGCTTAACAATTCGGGACTTAACCGCACTCAAATGACGGCAACACAGCTTTCCTATGGCAACAATAAAGCAAAGCTCGACCGCCAAAGGCAAGCTCAGGTGGATGCCCTGGCGCAGGCCCTTGCTTCCACACTTTCGGAAATTGACCTTTCTGCCGCTTCACAAAAGACGACAATCCGCCAGAACTATGAAAATATGTGGTCTCAAAACGCAACCGCCCTTGCCAATGCCGACACCGAAGCCGAAGCAGTTAAGTATAAAGCAGAGCAGGAACGATTAGCAAAGCAATATGAGGCAGAGCAGGAACGATTAGCAAAGCAATATGAGATTGATAAGCAAAATTCATATGTTATAAGAACAGATAACGGTTTGTTATCAAATGTTTATAGCGGCACGTTAAAGGATAATGGAGTAGACGTGTACAAAACAACCAAAGATGGCGAGAGTTATTTTGTTTATGTGGATAACAATTCAGGAAAGCAGACTACTCTTAAAGCGGGCGTTAGTCCTCATACAGGAACTGTAAATAAGGATTTATTCGACAAGGACGGTAACTATGATGAAAGTAAGGCTTTCTCTGCAAATGGTTATCAGCCTAATAACTATAAAGGAACAAAACTTATTGAAGCGAGGCTGAAAAGCACAGGAGAAACGGCTAAATATACTCTTTACGGTGTGTCTCAAACTATTTGGAAAGCTAACGGAAAATTTTATTTGTGGGATAAAAGACAAAATAAATATATTGAGCTTACAAGCGCACAAGCGGCAAGTCTTTCATAGAAGGTGATGTAAATGGCAGGCATAAATTTTGACCCGAGCAAGATATACAGTGACAGCGCTAAAAAACAAGGCATAGATTTTGACCCGAGTAAAATATACGGCGGTGGCGACCCAAGTCCTGATAAGGTTATAACAAGCATCGATGCCAATGGTGACGGCTCTGTAGGGTTAAAAGATTTAGTAAGGGCTAAAAAAATAACGGCACAATCAGGTCTTGACGGCAATGCTGTTAATGCGGCGGTAAATCAAAAAAGCACCAATGAAATTAAAAACTATCTGTTGTCAAATAAATACCAATATGATTCAGTGGTGGATTCGACTGTTAAAAAACTTGAAAACAACCAACTTTCGAGTGAAGAAAGGAAAAAGTTTATAGAAACTTTGGAAAAGGCTTCTATAGATGATAAACTAACAGTCGGTGAAAAAGAATACTATAGCAAGCTGCTCAATGGCTACAGACATTCAGGAAGCACCTCTTATGAAGATTTGCGCTTTAATGATGATTATAGGAAGATACTTAATGAAGAAGTTATAGTTAAAAACAATTATAGCGCAAGGGACAATAATCTTACTCCTACAATAGAAAATATTACAAAATACGGCGCGAATAACAGTAATAATAGCACGCAAATAAAACAGTCACCCAAAATTGCAGTAGACTTTGAAACATTGAAAGAGCATGCTTTAAAATCACTTGAAGATGATAGTTATTTTTATCGGATTACGGGGCATTCTAAAGCATCATATTTGAACAACTATGACGGCTATACCGATTCGGCAAATGCAGACACACGTTTAAAGAGTTTAAATTCCGAGGAAGCAGCACTTCTTATTTATATTTCAAAGACACAGGGGCAAAAGGAAGCCTGGAACTATTTAACCGAGTTAAGGAACGACCTTGGAAGTAGAAAACAACTTAAAGCTATAAAGGATGTGAAAAATCAATATGATAGGGCGACTATTGGCGGCAAAATAGGGCTTAACGCATTAAGTGTTGTAAATAACGTTTTTGCTGCACCTGTTGCGGCGGCTGACGTAGTGAAACAATATGCGTTAAACGGTGAATTTGATGCGTACACCGATTTTCAAATAGCGCAGGCTGCAGGAGGACAGATAAGGCAAAGTACTGCAGAGGAGATAGAAAAAAAGGTTGATATTCCTATACTAAAAACCATTGCTTCAAAAACATATGGAGCGGTAATGTCGGGAATGGATATGACTTTAGGCGCATTCACCTTTGGAAGTGTTGGCAAATACGGCTATACTGCTACGATGGCTTTGGGAGCTGGTGCTAACAAAGCACGTGACCTTTACGCACGTGGAGCTTCACAAGGACAAATTGCAATCGGTGCGGTGGCTTCTGCTGCAATCGAGTTTTTCATAGAAATGGGTGTGGCTGATACCATAGAAAATGTAACAACGCAAGCCGGAGTAAAAAAACTGTTAAAACAGATGAATGAGGAGGGGTTTGAAGAATTAGGTTCTGATATAGGCGATATGGTTGTTGAATCGATTGTCATGGGAAAACAGTCCGCTTCTGCAACAGAGGTAAGAAATTTAATGCAAGAAGAAGGTATATCCGAAGGCGAGGCGTGGCTAAAGGTTTTAGGCGAAAAGGCAACAGATATGTTCTGGGATTATTATGGCGGTGCTGTTTCGGTTGGCACAATGCGTGCCCCTGCAACGGTAGCATATACCGTTTCAAATCATTCCTATGGTAATAAAATACAAAATAAAAACAATACCCAGAGTTTAATAGATATGGCGCTTACCCTCCCGGAGGATTCGGAAGCGTACGGTATTGCCAAAGAAGTAAAGGATAAAAACGGAAAGGTAAGTACCTCCAAAATAGGTGAATTATTTAAGGCAACGGCAAGCTATGTTTCAAATATCGAAGGGACTACAATGATTGAAGCGGTTGAAAAAGAGCTTAAACGTTATCATGTTGCCGATTCTGCCGACGTCGCAAGAACTATTGTAGCAATGGCAAGAATGGAAGATGTATCTCCGGAAATCAGGAACGGAATATTTAATAACCGTATTACTAACAAAGTATACTTGGAGCTTATAAGTGGTAAAACCGATACTTTAGGTAGAAGCAGCGGGATATTACAGAGCAAAGCGAGCACAAGTAACAGTATCGCAGAATGGGTTCGTGAATACGAAAGAAAAAGTGTAAATTATCTTTCGGCGCAATTACTTGTAAATGAGCTTTTGTACTCCGAAACAAAAAGTCCTGTAGGTGCTAGGGATTATCAATCTGCCGCTGAAGCATTTTCTCAACTGATAAGTGACGGTGATTTGTTTAATAACAAAACAAATCAAAACAGAATTATCCTTGCAGACAATATGTCATTAAGAGCAACGTCAGCCGTTACAAATAAGGAAAGTCAAAAAGTAAGTTTGCAGTCAAATGCAAACGAGGAGGGTCTTACGACCGAATCAGGAAATGAGAAAGCAACCTCAAATGATGAGGCTGCTTCTTTTATGCCTGAAAACGGGGAGCGGAACGACACGCAGGTCGTTCCCTACGGAGAAGACAACGGGGGAGCCGAACCTGTGGTACCGATTAACGGGTACGGAAAGCGGCACTTGCTTAATAAAAAAGAGCAGGAAGAGATTAAGGAAATTGCGAAAAAGTTGGGAAGAACGGTTGTTTTTGAGCATATAAGCGAGACGGCGAAAAAGCTCGGTATTGACACAAGCAAAGGCATCCCCGACGGATACTATGACAGTAAAGGCATTATTCATATTGATTATGCTCCGGTTGACCCGGTGCGTTTCGTTTTTAAGCACGAGCTTACACATTTTACTGAAAGCATTGTAAAGAATGGTGAAAAGATATATACAAACGTTCAATACGACCGATTTGTTAAGTTAATAAAAAAATCGGGAGCATTCAGAATGTTTCTTGAAAACGAATTGCCTGCTTATAAAGATGAAAACTCCGAAAGACTTCTTGCAAAGCTTCGTCAGATTGAGATGGACAAACGTTCTGGGGACAAAAAGTTTACACCCTACGATGCAGAATGCGAGGTTATTGCAAATTTTGTAGGTAAGATGTTATTTACTGAAAACGGCTATGACCTTGACGGTTTATTAAGCGGACTTGACTACAAGGAAAGAAATATAGTTATACAGTACATAACTGATTTTTTTAACTGGTTAATTGAAAGGTTTAAGGACGACACTTATGTGACATTTGAAATCCGTAGAATGGAGTATGCTTTCAACCGTGCCTTATCCGAAGCTACAGCAACAAAACCACATTCACCAAACAACGGCGAAGTGCAGTTTAGTATTGTTAATCTTGATACAGGAAAATCGTATGTTCGCGCATCAAGAAAGGTGATTAACGGAAATAACGTTGCTGAATGGCGAGCACAAATAACTAACTTTTTTAATAAATCTTTAAAAAACGGACCTATTAAAATTGAGACCATAGAGGGCGATGTTCTTACTATAAGTAAAGAAACTGCAAATAAAGCACGTTCAAAGGCAGTTACCGAAAACGGTATTGTGCGTGAGTTGACAGATAAGGAATTTTTGGTAAAGTTGAATGCTGAAGCACATATAGATGAACTTGCGGAAATTTCCAAAAAGAACAGAGGAAACATTGTACTTGATAGTAAGAATCATAGTTTTTCTAAAGATGGCTTTACCTACAGAACGGTTTATTTTCAAGATTTTGATGATGCATATTATAAAGTTACTTTATCCGTTGGCGAAAATAATGGTGTATCTACTGTATACAATGTTGGCAAAATAAAAGCAGATGACATACCTGACGGAAATATAATTTCCACGATTGGCTCAAAGGCCGATATGTCATCTGATACATACAATATACCTGAAAATGGTGATATTGTCAATAATAATTCTATGTCGGAAATTGAAAAAGATACCTCTGACATAAAATTTTCCTTTGCAAGGGTTTATGATGATTCGGTTATTGAGAAAGCGGAGCAGACCGAAGCAGAGCTTAAGGCGGGAAATAAATCTGTCAAGGCAATACGAAGGGCGATCTGGAAAAAATATCACATTATCCGCGATACAGACGGTGTTTGGGTATACGAAATAGACGATAGTGATATGAAGTTAAGCCTTAAAGCACTTTATGCTTTTAGAGATGACGAGGATTATGAGGAACTTATGGCACTTCATAATGACGAAAAGTTAACCCCGGATAAATACCAAAGATATTTAGAGCTTTATGAAAAAATGTATAAAAAATACAATGCGGGAATAAAGCTCGGTGATTGTGTTAAGCATGATAAGCTGTTCGAAAAGTATCCACAGCTTAAGGATATTAACATAGTCCTTAAAAATATTGGCAAAAACAACGGTTTATATGACTCGTCAACCAAAACTATTACCATAAATCCGAATGTGCTTACACGGGATTTAGACGGATTACAAGGCATAGATTACAGGTTGCAAAAAGCTGTAAACGAGATTGATATAGAAACCACACTTCTTCATGAAATCCAGCACGCAATGCAGGATATAGACAGCAGGGAAATGGGCTCTAACGTTGAATATTGGAAACAGCGCTTGATTCGTGGCGAAAGACTTCCTATCAATCCTCAAACAGGCAAGGAGTTTACACCCGAAGAAGCATACGAGTATACTAACGGTGAGTACGAGGCACGGGAAACGCAGTCACGCAAAGCAATGAATGACAAAGAGCGTGAAGCCAAAATGCCCGACCTCGGTTGGGGGAAAACCATATCTGCAAAGGAAATGGTAAAGGCGAGCGACTTTAAGTTTTCTATACCGAGTGACAGTAGCTATATGGCGGCGGTAGAAAGCGGTGATATAGAGTCAGCACAGGCTATGACCGATAATATGGCAAAAGCGGCGGGCTATAGTGAAAGGCTTTATCATCAAACGGGAGCGGATTTTACCGTTTTTAATACCAAAAACCAAAAGGCAGGTAAGTATGATTATGAATTGCCGACAGGCACGTTTTTAAAGCCAGGGGATAACGATATAGGTCTTTCGGGCAAAAAGCAAATGGGGCTTTATGCTAAATTCCAAAATCCGCTATCCTTTGCCGACCGAGCCGAAGCGCAGAAATTCTGGAGCGATAACATCCCCGAATACAAGGCGGCTATAGAACGGCTGAATCGGCTTAATTCCGACTACCGCCAAAGGGTGGATGAAGCCGAGGCAGACGTGCAGGATTATATAACCGAATGGCGCAAAAATAGCCCCAATGCACAAAGACGTGACGTTTATAATGACCCCGAATTCCAAAGGCTTTACGATATTCAGCAGGATATTACCGAGGAATGGGACAAAGCAGAGGGTGAATTGAGTGTCGAGGCAAAGTCACTTATTGACGGTTTTATTTCCGAGAGCGGATATGACGGTATAATAATTGAACGTGACGATGACGGCAAAAACCGCTACACAAAAAGCTATATTGCTTTTTCATCGGTGCAAATGAAGTCTGCAGACCCTGTCACCTATGACGATAACGGCGAGGTTATCCCCCTTTCCGAACGCTTTAATGTGGAAAATGAGGATATACGTTTTTCTGTACCTAAACAAAAGCGGAATTATATAGAAGAAGTAAACACATTAAATCAACAATTGCAAAACGGCGAAATCACAGGACCTGAATTTAATGAACAGATAAAAATCCTTTGGGAAGAATCGGACGAAGAATACGGAACGATTGAAAAAGGTGAAACCGTATCAGGCAACGAAAACTTTGATAATCCAGTCCCAAAAACCGTTGACGGCAAAAAGCCGGTAAGAAGGCACGTGCGAACCATTTTAGAGGGTGGAGAACTTACCGAGGGTGCAATTGAAATTACTAAAGAAAAAATCTTAAAGGGTGAATTTTCCTACGAGCCGACTTCAAATGAAAAGAATTTAAAAGCGGCAAAGAAAATTCTTGATAGCGGACATGCAGAAGATCGTTGGAGCAAAATAGCAAACGGGAGCGGCAAGATAAGCGGTAAGGATGTTGCAATTGGCGAAATGTTGCTTAAACGGGCTATAACCCAAAAAAATGCGGTAGACTTTGTAAAATATACTTCGGAGCTATGCGAATTGGCAACACGTGCAGGACAGACCGTACAGGCTTTTTCATTGCTAAAACGTTTGGACGGTGTAGGACAGCTTTATTATGTTCAAAAGGCGGTAAATAACCTTAATAATGAACTGATGAACAAATTCAAGTCCGGTAAAGATGTTCCGCAAATTGTAATAGACGAAACCCTGGCATTGCAATTAGCTTCAAGTAAAACGGCAGCGGACTTTGAAATTACCTACCAAGCAATACTTACCGATATAGCATCGCAGGTTCCAGCAACGTGGATTGACAAGCTTAATGCTTGGCGTTACTTTGCAATGCTTGCTAATCCTAAAACTCATATAAAAAATCTTATAGGAAATGCGGTATTTATGCCGAGTGTCGGACTTAAACGATATATTGCGGCAGGACTTGAACATATGTTTGTTGAGGAAAGTGAACGTACAAAAGTAGTTTTTTTAAAGCCCGAATATAAAGAATTTGCCGCAAAAGATATAAAAAGGCAAGAAACACGCAATATGCTTAAGGGACAGGGAATGCTTGACGAAAAGGGTATGATAAACTCTTTAAGGAAAACCTATGAAACGAAGTGGCTTGAAGCTGCAACAAGCGGTAACAGTAATCTTTTAGAGGCAGAGGATATGTTGTTTAAGTCTCATCATTATAAGGTCGCTCTGGCAAGTTTTCTACAGGCAAGAAAGGCTGACCTTAATGATGTTTCCGAAAGTCTGTTGCTGGAAGCACGTACCTATGCTGTGAAAGAAGCTAAAAAAGCTACGTATCAGGATATTTCTGAATTGGCAAACTATCTTAATAACATCAAGGTTCCTGTTATAAAAGGACTTGTAGAGGGATTTTTTCCTTTTAAGAAAACACCGATAAACATTATTAAACGTGGCGTGGAATATAGTCCAATAGGATTTGTAACAACACTTGCCGATGGGCTTGTAAAGGTAAGAAAAGGCGAATTTTCTTGTTCGCAGTTTGTTGACGGAATAGCAGCAGGACTTACCGGAACTGGGTTGATGGCGATAGGTATGTTTTTAAGGTCTATGGGTTGGATTGTCGGAGGCTTCGGCAATGACGAGGAGGATAAATTCAGACAGCTTAACGGCGAACAGGAGTATTCGGTACAAATATTTGGTGTTTCTTATACAATTGACTGGGCAGCGCCGTCAAACATTCCGTTTTTTATCGGAGTTGAGCTTATGGAAGAATTACAGGAAAACGACGGAGTTCAACTTAAAGATATAACAGAGGCACTTTGGAATACGTTAGAACCTATGACAAATCTTTCGATGTTATCGGGAGTGCAGGGCGCTATTGATGCCGTAAGACATGAGGACCAAAGCCGAACAATTTCGAATATCGTAAGCGATGTAGCTCTTTCTTATGCGATGCAGTACATCCCCTCTGCTTTTGGTGCAACATCAAGAACAATGGATCCAACACAGCGAACCTGGTATACGGATAAAAATTCTCAATTTAGCTCTGTTGCTCAATCGGCTGTAAACAATGTTAAATCTAAAATTCCTGGTTTGTCCTACACAATGCCCGAAAAAATTGACGCTTGGGGTAGAACGGTAAGCCGTGGAAATATCGGGGAGCGGTTAGCGGAAAACATAATATCACCGGGATATTATTCATCGGTTTATTATGATGATGTTAATACCGAACTTAAAAGAATTTTCGTAAAAACAGGTGCAGGTGTCTTACCTAGAACGGCCGCCAAATCTTTTGTAATTGACGGCAAAACAAAATATCTTACTGCAGATGAATACGTAAAGTTTGCAAAAGCAAAAGGTGAAATGTCATTTGATTATGTCAAGGAGTTTACAGATAGCAGTATTTACAACAAACTTGATGATAGTGAAAAGGCAGAGGTTATAGAAAACCTTTATAGCTTTGCAAATGCAAAGGCAAAAACAGAGGTTTCCGATTATGACCCGAGTAAAATAGATATATATAAGGGCGTTTCAAAATACGAACGCAACGGCGGTTCGGCTGTTATGTATTATATTTACAAAGTATTGGACAAATAAAAAATCCGCCCCTTTATTGGGGCGGAAAGCTTAATAATCTTTATCTTCTTCTTTGAGTAATTGTATAAAATTTAAAATTACCATGATTAAAAAACAAAAAGCCATAACAAAGCCTTCCAAAAGCTTATATGTGCTGAAGTGCGTAACCTCATTTACTTTATAATGCGTGGTTTTATTATTCGTTAGCTTAATATCCCAAAAGTTTCCTGATTGGTCGCATACCCTTGCAGTTTCATCATACTCAAAGTAATCGCAATCGTCAAAATATAAATAACCACCGTTTTTAAAGTAAATGTTTCTAATACAATAATTTCCGTCAATCTTTTCAATATTTGCAGGTAAGGTATAGGTTTTGTCCTTTTCGTTTGTCGCTAAAACATAGTAACAATATGTACCATCAGGCATTACCCTTATATCCTCACATCCGAGCTTTATTATAAAATGATTATTGGAAAACAGTGCTAAACATATAAGAAGTAAGTCAATTAATATTGCTATAAGTTTTCTTGATTTGAAGGGCAAGTTATAATAATGGAGAAATGAATCAATTGGAAGCTCACTTGGACTACATTTTTTTATAAAAGAAAAAATATAGTTAACAAATATTCCCATGCAAGCAAAAAAAGAAACAACTAATATGAAGATAAAAAAAGGTGACGACAAAAAGCTGTAAATATCATACAATTCCATAATAACCCCTCCATAATCCCAAAATACCATATTTTTCAAGATTTGTAAAGCAAAAATTCCGCCCCGATAAAGGGGCGGAGGAATTATTTAATGCATACAAAATAAATATTTATTGCCATTATAAACGGGATTGCATCGCATATAATAGCGGATATGAGCGTTAACCAATATTTTCCTTTCCAAAAAGAAGCTTGCTTAAAAACTGCAAACAATGAAATTATTGGCGGAATGCAAAAAGCAACACCGAGTATTATTAAAATCCAATGTAGAATTTGATAATTAAGAAAAAAACAAGCAATATTTGCAATAAAGTAAAATAGCCCTGTTGAAAAAAGGTTATTACCATCTAATACTAAATTTTTTTCTACTTGTTCTGTAATAAAGTTAGAATCCGATAAAGCTCGGTTTGTTATATTCAAAACAATTATACACAACCAACCGCCTAACCACAATAACAACAATTGCCACCAATTCATAGAAATCCCCTCCTACTTTTTATTATTCATAGCTTTATATTCAGCTAATATAACATTCTCGACGGTTTTTTTGCCGCGGTCGTCAAGCAGATAATATTTAGAAAATAAATCGTGTGTATGCTTTTCGTCCTGCACAAAAGATAACATAGTGGCTTTTTGACTTTCGGTTGCATCAACGAATCTTTCTAAAATTTCCATTGCATCAAGACCGTACATTTCCAATATAGCCGCATTTAGCTTATTTTCTTTTTCAAGGTATGCCGCCGCACCTTCCATAATCTTTTCTATTTTGTCGTCCCAACCCATTAAATAGGACGGGGTTACTCCTAATGCATTGGCAATTTTCTCAATCTTATCAAATGGAATATTGTTAATAATACCAGTTTCATATTTATATATGCTTTGTTTAGAAATATTTGTAGCAGTTGCAAGCGCTGTTTGAGATATTTTTTTAGCAGTTCTTATTTCCCTGATTTTTTCACCAATAGTCATAAAATCACCTCTTAATTAAATGATAATGTTACAGCATTAACTTGTCAAGAAAAAAAAAATTTACAATATTATGAAAAATAACTTGACAAGATACTAAAAAGGCATTATAATCAAAGTATCTTAAAAAGTTACGGAGGTGATAAAGTGAAACAGGTTACAATAAGGATGAGTGAAGAACTCTATAAGGCTTTTCGCATTAAGACTATAACCGAAGGTATTAGTTGTGTGGATTACATAAGCAGACTTATCGAAAATGACCTTAAAAAAGAAAATGAGTAATCCCAACACAACAAAAGCGGATTACTCATTAAGCCAAAGACAAGTGCTTTGTAGATTTATTATACTGCAAATATAAGCTCTTGTCAAATAATTTTTGATTGGAGAATTATTTATGGGAAAGTATGAGAAAGATTTAGATGTAATTGCATCGAGACTTAAAAATGCATCTGATTTATTAAAATGTTTTTTGGAGTTTTGTGATGAAGAAGAAAACACAGCCGGTTTTTTGTCTCGACTTGAGACGCAAAAAGCGTTGATAGAATCCGCTGTGTTTACTATGGATTTTGAATGTGATATACTTAACTCGCTATCTAATAAGCGTGAGAAAGTGAGGGCTGCATAATGAACGAATTACAAATTTTTGAAAATAAGCAGTTCGGTAAGGTTCGGACTGTGGAGGAAAACGGCAAAGTTTTATTTTGCGGTTCAGATGTGGCTAAAGCATTGGGATATAAAGATACAGTAAACGCATTAAAAACTCATTGTAAAAGTGATGGGGTGGTGATCCACCACCTCATCGACGCAATGGGGCGAAAACAAAATGCTAAATTTATTAACGAAGGGAATTTGTATCGTCTTATAACCCATAGTAAGTTACCTGAGGCGGAGCGTTTTGAAAAATGGGTATTTGATGATGTTTTACCCACTATTCGACGAAGTGGTTTATATGCTACAGACGAGCTTATAGCAAATCCTGATTTAGCAATAGCGGCATTTCAGGCATTAAAGACCGAACGAGAGCAGAGACAACTCTTGCAGTTTGAGTGTAATCGTCAAAAACAGATTATCGGAGAACTGAAACCCAAAGCCGATTATACCGATATTATCTTGCAAAGTAAAAGCCTTGTTACCATAACTCAAATCGCAAAAGATTACGGAATGAGCGGTAAGGTAATGAACGAACTATTACATAAGTATGGTATTCAATTCAAGCAAAGCGGACAATGGCTACTATATTCCAAATATCATAATAACGGCTTTACCCATTCGGAAACGGTGAGCATAACCCGAAATGACGGGAGAGCGGATACCATTATGAACACCAAATGGACGCAAAAGGGAAGGCTATTTATTTATAATCTTCTAAAAGCAAATGAAATTTTACCTGTAATTGAACAAAATATGACAGTATAAAAATAAATCCGCCCCTTGCGGGGCGGAAAGCTTAATAATCTTCATCATCTTCTTTGAGTAATTGTATAAAATTTAAAATTACCATGATTAAAAAACAAAAAGCCATAACAAAGCCTTCCAAAAGCTTATATGTACTGAAGTGCGTAACCTCATTTACTTTATAATGCGTGGTTTTATTATTCGTTAGCTTAATATTCCAAAAGTTTCCTGATTGGTCGCATACCCTTGCAGTTTCATCATACTCAAAGTAATCGCAATCGTCAAAATATAAATAACCACCGTTTTTAAAGTAAATGTTTCTAACACAATAATTTCCGTCAATCTTTTCAATATTTGCAGGTAAGGTATAGGTTTTATCCTTTTCGTTTGTCGCTAAAACATAGTAACAATATGTACCATCAGGCATTACCCTTATATCCTCACATCCGAGCTTTATTATAAAATGATTATTGGAAAACAGTGCTAAACATATAAG
>JAGAZW010000118.1 GCA_017939855.1 Clostridia bacterium
ATCAGGAATATGCGGTGTCACTATACGTACGTCAACTCCTGACTTCACAGCCATTTTAAGCACTGTAATCATTGTGCTATCTATTATTAGATATGGTGATGCAATATATACATATTTTTGAGCCGTATTAAGAATCTGCATATAAATTCCCTCGGCAGGATTATTCTCCCCCAATGGCTCATCTGCGTACGGAAGTACAAAGCCTCGTGTTATTTCTACATTTTCCGAAAGATGTGTTTGCATATCGATTTTACGACCGGTTGTAAATTCCCAAGTTATACAAAACATCGCAAGAAAACTCTTAACTGCTTTACCTTTAATAATAACAGCACAGTCAAGCCAATACCCGAATCGCTCTATTGCATTTATATACTCATCCGCAAGATTAAGACCTCCTGTTATAGCAACCTTACCGTCAATAACAACAATCTTCCTATGGTTGCGATTATTCATGAACACATCCATTGAAGGTTTAATCTTATTAAATATTGCAATTTTTATTCCGTCTTTTTGAACACGGTCGATAAAATCCTTATGCTGACGTTTAATAGAACCGAAATCATCAAAAAGTATTTTTACCTCTACTCCTTCGGCAGCCTTTTTCCGCAATATATTATATACACTGTCCCACATTTTACCTTCAGCTATAATAAAGAACTCAATATATATATACCTGGTGGCCTTGCTAAGCTCTTCTAAAAAACGGGGTAAAAACTTTTCTCCAGGCGAAAGATATTCAACAGTAGAGCCGTCGTAAATCGGATATTTTGATTCGTTCGAAAGATACTCAGCCTGACGTGAATGAGGAAAGTCTTCGTAGCGCAACTTGCATCGAATCTTTTCATCATCTTCCAAAAAGGGCATATAGTGGGATTCACAAAGCTGCATACGTTTCTTTAAATGGGGCATAACTCGACCTCCGCCCCATAGCAAAAATACAGATATACCAAATATGGGAATAAGCAAAATGAATACTATCCAAGCAATCTTATAGCTTGGATTTCCACGTCGGTTAATAATGTAAATTACCATTATTATCGCTATTATTTCAGAAATTACATAAGTTGCCAAAAAATGTTCAGAAAGCGAAAAAACTCCCCACGCCAACAGTGCTAACTGAAAAAGCAATAAAATTGCAGATGTGATAATTCTCGTCTGTATTCTGATACCACGCTTATTTTTAAGCTTTATACCCATTCTAACCCACCGTTCCTAAAAAATTCAAACCGGATTTGCATTTTTAGTGCAAATCCGGAGAAAATGTATATTATTCGACAGCGTCTGCTTCTTCGGCAGTTGTTTCTTCGGCTGCAACCTCTTGTTCAGAAACCTCTGTCACTTCATCGGTCTTTTCAATAAGAGCACGGATAGAAAGACTCACACGTTTCTTTTCGGTATCGATAGCAATAATTTTTGCCTCAACTTCCTGACCAATAGAGAGCTCATCTTGGGTCTTTGCCACATGCTTATCCGCAATCTGAGATATATGAATAAGACCATCAACGCCCGGAAGAATTCTTGCGAATGCACCGTATGTTGTCATACTTACTATCTTAACGGTTATAACATCATCAACGCTGTATTGATTGAGGAATAGTGTCCAGGGATTTTCCTCTTCCTTTCTATAACCGAGAGAAATTTTCTTTTTCTCTAAATCGAGAGCTTTTACATATACCTCGACCTCGTCACCCACTGCAACTACTTCTGACGGATTCTTTATTCTCTGCCAAGAAAGTTCAGTAATATGAATCATACCATCTACTCCGCCGATATCAACAAATGCACCATACGAAGTAATTGATTTAACAACGCCTGTAAAGCGGTCACCAACAGCAATATCATTCCAAATTTTCTCCTGAGCAGCTTTTCTCTCCTCACGAAGTACACTTTTTATAGAACCTACTGCTTTTCTACCCCTGCCAATTTCAAAAATACGGAAAGAAACTTCCTTACCTTTTAAATCTTCAAGACTTTCATTTCTGGTAGCAGTTGCTTGAGATGCAGGAATAAATACACGAACATTGTTTGTATAAACCACAACGCCGCCCTTAACTATATCACGAACAACACCCTTGAGAACTTCTCCGGACTCTTTAGCTGCAACTATCTTATCCCAGCCCGCTATTGCATCGTAACGACGTTTTGAAAGAATAGCAGTTCCTTCCTGATCATTAATCTTCATAATAATAAGGTTAAGGTTGTCTCCTATCTTAACCTCGTCCTCAAGATTAACAGAAGGATCTGAAGAATATTCATTTGCAGATATGTAACCTGTAATGCCTCTGCCAAAATCTACCTGAATTTCGGTAGCATTAACGGCAAGAACTACACCGCAAACCTTTTGGTCTCCCGTTAAGTTGCTGAGCGAAGCCTCAAATGCTTCCTCGTCTGTCATTTCCTCGAAGCTTTTTTGAACAGTTACATTTTCCTCCATCTGTTCATCAACCGGTTGTAAAATTTCCGACATGGTTTTAATAACCTCCTTTATTATACCCGCCGGCGTAGACGCACCGGCGACAACCCCAACTGAACCGCAATCTAAAAACCAATCCGCAGAAATTTCCGAACCTGTTTCGATAAGATGTGTTCTTGCACAGAACGTTTTGCATACGTCATATAATTTAGCTGTGTTGGAACTGTGCCTTCCTCCCACTACGATCATTACGTCGTGACTTCGGGCTAGTTCCTGCGCTTCATTCTGTCGCATTGAAGTAGCATTACATATTGTATCAAAAATTTTTGCATTTGTACATACTTTTTTTAAAATTTCTTCAATAAAAATCCATTTTTTTGCATTAAAAGTTGTCTGAGAAACCACTGTGACGGAAATTTTCAACAATTCAGGCTGTTTTTTTAGCAATTCCTCTAATTCCTCTGCTGATGAAAAAACATAAACAGCTCCTTTACAATGACCCATTATGCCTATAACTTCCTGATGAGTTTTGTCACCAACTATAAAAACGGTGTCACCTTGTTGGCTATTTTCGGACACAATTTTATGGATTTTTGCAACGAATGGGCAAGTAGCATCACAGATTTCCAAACCAAGACTGTCGGCCTTTTCATATATTTTTTGTTCAACACCGTGAGAACGGATAACAAGAATCTCATTATCGTTTACTTGACCTACATCTTCTACTATTCGCACTCCCCTTTCCGCAAGTTCATTGACTAGTTGTGGATTATGAATAATCGGTCCTAATGTACAAACATTTTTGCCCGCATCTACCAAATCGTACACCATCTGTACAGCACGATTTACACCAAAACAAAAACCCGCAGTCTGTGCAAGTGTTATTTTCAAGATATACCCAGCCTCTCACTTATAATGTTTAAGAGTATCTGCATAGATTCATTAAATTCACAACCTGTTGTATCGGCTATTACAGAATCCGGTGCAGGTTTTAAGGGGGCTATTTCTCTATGCGAATCATTGTAATCTCTTTTTTCAATATCTTTATATATATCGTCATAAGAAACATCCATACCTTTTTCTATAAGCTCTCTATAACGACGTGTTGCCCTGGTTTCAACCGATGCCGTTAAAAAAATTTTTAATGAAGCATTGGGAAGTACCACCGTACCGATATCTCTGCCATCCATTATAACATCATGCTCTTTTGCAAGTTTTCTCTGCATGTCCAACAAAAAGGCTCTTACGGCAGGTTTTGCAGATACGGCAGATGCCATCATAGACGCCTGCGGAGTACGGATTTTATCAGACACATCATTACCGTCTAACATAACACGTTGTTCGCCATTTACA
>JAGAZW010000119.1 GCA_017939855.1 Clostridia bacterium
CTTAGCAACGCTTGGAAGAGCAAATCCTGAGTATATAAGTTATTTATACTTATGTGAAGATGAACAAACTCCTATTTATGAAGTTCAACCAATAATAGGACAAAATGTAAGCGTTGCCAAATTCAAAACAAGGAAACCTTTGAAGATTTATGACCTTACCCGCAACTTTCCAAATCATCATGAGGATCCCGATTATGATACACCTAGTATGTTCGATGTAATAGGAAAGAACTTTTCTGTTCCTAATTATGGTAAACCAGTTCAGTATCTCCCTACACAGTTTATAAGTGAAGAAATTAAAAAAATGGGATTTGATGGTTTAAGATTTAATAGTTCCTTACGACAGGGTGGAATAAATGTTGTTCTTTTTGATTCCAAATCCTGTATTGCACAATCTTCTGATATCGTAAAAATAGAAAACATTGATATCAAAACTCGAAGACCTGATGTTTATAATTTGGAAACTCTAAACGCTTCCATATTAGATGTATAATACAAAAACTCCGTTTACCAAGTGCTCGGTAAACGGAGTTCGTTATTTAGATATAGACATCGACGGTTAAGTCTTCCCATTGATACGGGCGGAGATATTTACCCGTCGATTTTCTGTGTTTCAGAGCGTCACCATAGCCGATGTCAACTCGTAAAAACAGGTCAGTCCTATTAACCTTTGATAGCTGCCTGAGCTGCCAAAGTTTGCAGGGGGAATTATGTACTGGGGCGAAATACTCGCCCCTTTCTTTCGGTTGCCCTCCACATTCATAGGAATGGGAGAGTCGCCGCCGAAGTCGCCACGAAGATACCACTTAAAGCAGTCCTTTGAAACCTCGATTTTCTCTACAAAGGCTTCAATCACGCTTTCGGGGATATCACCATCGTTATCGAAATTGGTGTATTGCTCCAAGGCATAGCGGAGAACGGTGATCTTGCTTTCGTAGTCGATTTCATCCTCTTCGGATTCTTCGACTACGGGTGTCAGCTCCTCGATTTCCGCTTTCAACATATCAATCTGCCTATCCACCTCGGCACGTGCCTCTTGATAGTCCTCACGGGTAATATCACAATTGCTGAGCAAATCCACAAGAGTTCTGCGCTTGGTGTTGGCTCTGTCAAGCTCTCGTTGCTTTTGCTCAATAAGCTTTGAGTTGTCCTGCACACGCACCTCGGTGTCGCCTATATGTTCCTCAAGCAAGGAGTTTGCAATTTCCAACACCTTTTGCTTGTTAGTTAGGAAGTGGCGGAAGATATAGTTTGCCATCATTTGTAGCTTCCACTCTGCAATCATCGGCGACTGGCAAATGCCGTCAATGGGAAGTCCACGCTTTAAGCGACTTTTGATTGTGCCTGTCTGCGTTGTACCGTAGCATTGGTAGCCGAAAAACTTTTCGCCGTTAGCGTTGGTTCTCCATTTGCGGCGGTTAAACCGTCTGCCGCAGGAGCAGATCATCAGTCTTCCCCATACGGTCTTGGGCGGTGTTACACCCGTCAGCTTTCTTCCTGTGGTTGGATTTTTCAGTTTTCCCGTTTTGCTTTTCATAATCTTTTGCACCCTTTCGTATTCTTCAACGGTTATAATCGGCTCGTGCCTGCCTTGCACTTGTGTCAATGCCATTTCACCGTAGTTTTTCACCGTTTTCTGCACCAAAAAGTCGGGAGTGTATTCCTTGTGGTAGGTAATGATGCCACAGTAAAAGGAGTTCTTGAGCGTTTGGGAGATTCCCGTGCAATGCCAGTTGGAAAGTCCCGTAGCAGTTTTCCGCCCCATTCGCTCCATTTCGTTTTTAATTGCCATCAGCCCGTGTCCCTCAAGGTACATATCAAATATTCTTCGCACCGTTTCGGCTTGCACGGGATTAATAAGGAAATCCACCTGTTTTTTGTTGCCCTCAACGATCTTCTCCACTCGATCGTAGCCGAGTATATTACCGTTGCCATAGAATACACCCTTTTCCATTGAGATCTGCTGACCGCTTTTCACTCGAATAGAGGTCTTACGGCTTTCATCCTGTGCAAGGCTCGCCATAATGGTCAGTCTGAGTTCTCCGTCACCGTCAAAGGTCTTGATATTATCGTTAATAAAGAATACCTCAACACCGATACGGCGAAGCATCTTTGTAAAGTGCAGGGTTTCCTCGGTGTTTCGGGCAAATCGGGACACCTCACGGGTGATGATTAGGTCAAATTTGTGTGCCTTGGCATCCTCAATCATCTGTGTAAAACCCGGTCGCTTTTCTGCCGAGGTTCCCGTAATGCCTTCATCAATATATCGGTCAATCAGGTTCCATTCGGGGTGGTGGTCAAGGTATTGCTGATACCATTCCAGCTGATTGCTGAGTGCAGATATCTGCGCTTCGTGCTCTGTGGAAACACGAGCATAAATCACCACCCTTCGTTCGGCAAATTCGTTGTATCGATACATCATCCGGCTTTTTCTCCTTCCTGCTGAATGGTGAAATTGAATTTCGAGGCATCCACCACGTCAGCGTGCTGATTTACCATATTCCGAAACATATATAACGGAATTTTGCCGTCGTGGTAAAGCTGTTCGCAAAGCTTCAAGGCGGCGAAAATATGGTTAGGATTGTTGTCCTTAATAATTGTAATCATAGTGCTCCTCCTTTACAAATGTGCGATTTTTATCTCGCATCACGATTTCGCTGTCGGTGGCGGTGCAAAAGTTCCAAGCCCTTGAGAATATCCTTCTTTATCTGCTGTTCGGTATAGGATTTCGGGAAATATCCGTTGAAATCCTCTCTACGAAACCGCAGATGATCCTGTTGGTTCGGCTTTTCCTCCGACATAATTTCGTATATTTTATCTTTTGTCAGTACGCAGTCTTGCGATAGTTTTTTCAGCCGTATGCTTTGTGCGTGGGATGGTGTGCAGTCATTCAGTTCGATAGCATCAAGCAGGATTCTTTGTTCATCCTCTGTCAAGAATGAGATTTCTACCGCCGGACTGAAAGCAATTTTACCTTCGTCTACCTTGGCGAGTAGTTCGGGAATCAGGTATGTGAGACGGATATACCTAAGCACTTGATTTTTGCTATCACCATTATCAAGACCGACTTGCTCTACGCTTAGTAACTTCTCCCCAACTTGGGGAGAAGTACTCCTACCTTGATGGCTTAGTGCATCTCTTTTCATTTTGTAAGCAAATGCCTTTTCGCTTGGGAGTATGGTTTCTCTTTGCAAATTCGCATCTACCATTGCAATCACCGCCTCATCATCTGTCATTTCCCGAACGATTACGGGCATTGTTTTAAGTCCTAACACCTGACACGCCGCAAACCTGCGGTGTCCCGATATCAGTTCAAATCCGCCATCCTCAAGCGGTCTTGCAAGGGCGGGGGTTATCGCCCCGACCTTGCGAATGCTTTCGACCATTCGGTCCATTTCCTCGCCCGATTGGATTTTAAACGGGTGATCCTTAAAGGGGTGTAATTCCTCTATGGGAATATTGTGTACTCGCTCTAAGCGTGCATCGTCTCTTTCCGCCTGCGTTGAAAAGATGGCATCAATTGGTATGGGCGGCAGAGTAAAGTCTGATTTTCTTGCCATTTATATGACCTCCTTTTTCGCTTTTTTGAGTAGCTTGATTAGCTCGTCAATCTCATCGGGATAGAAGGCGATTCCTTTCAACGGCTTACCGTTTCTCCAACGCCGCACGTCGATACAAGGTGCGTTATCGCTCCACTTGATGATATTGATTTCCTTTGTGTCGTTGCGGTTTTCTCCCGCAACTCCGATTTTCTTGATAATTTCGTATTCAAACATTTTTATTTCCTCCTAAAGTTTTTCGATTTGTTTTAAATAGGTACTGCCTTTGCTGCTTTGTCCGTAGACAAGCCTGAGCCTTGTGCCGTTGTCCATTTCGTAGAAGCCTAAATACCCCTGCCACCAGAACACCGGCGTTATGATCTTTCTTCCGTCTACCAACCGAAGAAAAAGACGAAGCATTCCGCCCCTCGCTTCTGCTTTCATTTCCAAAGTGCCGGTATATTCACCGGGCTTATCCATAAAAGCATAGTCGCAAGTGACAATGCCTGCTTCTTGCATTTCTGCACGGCTGTAGACCTTGTTGTTTGCCATTTGCTCACTCCTTTCTATAGATTAAAAATTCATTCTTTTTCGGAGAGTAAATTATATATTTATTTATATATTTAAGACCTCCGACCGTTTTTGGTTTTGACAACCACCTCCTTTCACTTATTTGGAATTACACCCCTGATTTGCACCCCCTCACTAATTAGGAATTTAGAGACCACTTTTGCACACCCAACTCGAAGGAAAATTTTTATCTCTTCACTCATTTGGACAAGGGGTACCGTTTTGGACACCCTTTTGTCGGGATTTCTGAAAAATATTTTTTGCCCTTCACTTATTTGCAATGGGAACGCTGTTTTGGACACCCAAAATGCCAAAAAATATTTACACCCTTCACTAATTCGCACTGGGAAAGCCCAAATGCACACCCTTTTTGAGAGAAAATTTTTAATCCCCTCACTTATTTGCAATGGGAAAGGGTGTTTTTTAAGTCTGTTTGCAAAATTTCTTTTCACTTGTTCCCACAGAGCAGCCGTAAATTATCGGGTGTTTTGAAAAAATTTTTGCCCAACCTCAGTTCCTACTCGGAATCTCACCGTAGCGTTGCCTCGCTCATATCATCGCAAGGTCGTATCAGGTCGGCGCTATTCAGTTGTCAAGTTTCATTTGAGAGAACCCTTCACTAATTCGCACAGGGAAGGGCTGATCGTTCACCCTTTACGAAAAAATTTTTATCTCTTCACTAATTCCGACTGCCAAAGATGTTTTGTTCACCCTGTTTTGAAAAATCCTTTCACTAATTCCCACTGGGAGAGGCAATTTAGCAACCCTAATTGAAAAAATTGTTGCAAAAATTTTTTATCCTCTCACTTGTTTGCACTGGGACATACCGATTCGGAACCCTAAATTGAAAAATACCTCTCACTAATTCGCACAGAGACACCTTTAACCACAAGGGTGTTTTAAAAAATAGGCATAAAAAAAGACGCCTATCTTCCGATAAGCGTCAAACGAACTGTTGAATTTCAAAAAATGATAACACAAATGAATTTTTGTTTCGACTTTTTATTGCTTTATTTGCGGCATCGTGGTATAATACAAACGAAAACATTAAACACAATGTGTTATCGTTTATTGGAGGTAGGACATTGGAACATAAAGAAATTATAAAGAACATAATTAGTGCCAACGGCGGTATAGCGAAACTGTCTGCTCTCACATCCGCCGGTGTGCCGAAAGAAAAGATATATAAGCTGTGCTCCGACGGCTTTCTTCAGCGTGTCCGTCAAGGCTATTATCAGCTTGCAGACGAGCTGATCCTCTCCGATGAGCAGGTAATCGCTTCTACCATTCCCGAAGCGATCATCAGTATGGAATCGGCTCTGTTCCGTTATGGCTACAGCGATTTTATGCCGAGGGTTTGGTCTGTTACCGTGCCGAGAAGTGCATCACGCAGGCTTAATACCTCCGTGCCGATAAAGGTCTATTACGTTAAAGACGATATCTATGAGCTCGGTAAAACCACGATTACCGAAAACGGTGTTACCTTCGCAATTTACGACCGTGAGCGCACCATTTGCGATATGTTCAAGCATCGTGGCAAGGTGGATAACGAAATGTTCAGCAAGGCCGTAAACGCCTACGCAAACGATACAAGAAAAAACCTCATCGCCCTTTCCGATTACGCAGAGAAGTTGAGGGTTTACAATAAAGTGATGGACATTATGGAGATACTGCTTCATAGCTAACGTATAAGAATAAATAAATAAATTATTATCTCGCATATATCTTTTCCTCAAGCCCATATTCATCGGCACCATTGGTGCGAAATTTGTAGATATATGAGATATGATTAAAATGCGGAGGAAACAATGAAACGAATTAGGCTAATTGCAAGGAAACGATATCTTGAACCCAAAACGGGAAAGTCATATAGCGATGCAAAATTGATGACTGTTAACGCCTATTATGAAGATGTTTTTGAAGTGCCTGATAATTTTAATAAAACTATGTTTTTGCTTCAGTTTGAAGCAGACCATCCAGAAATGAAGGGCTGGTTGTTTGAAATCACTGAAGAAGTAAATGTTAAGGGGGTAGAAAAATGCCAAAGATAATGGAAATTATCGAAAAAGAAACCAAAGGTAAAAGCTATCATACCTACAAATACAGTTATGATAGCTTTTACCTTTGGTTTCTTTTTCGATAATTTCCATTATCTTTGGCATTTTTCTACCCCCTTAACATTTACTTCTTCAGTGATTTCAAACAACCAGCCCTTCATTTC
>JAGAZW010000120.1 GCA_017939855.1 Clostridia bacterium
CAGGCTTCTTGGTTTGCTTGGGTAGGCTCGCCATAAGGCAGTTTTGTTGCGATTGTCTTTTCGACATACTCACGGATTAGCTTGGTTACTCTCATAATATTCATTCCTTTCCGTCTGGGGTATCTCCCCTTGACACCTATATATTATCACAGACTGATTAAAAAGTCAATAGTTAAATTGAGAAATAGTTAGATGAATTTCATCTAATTGCCCGGTTATTCGCTACCGGAAAACGCTCGCCCTTGTTAAAATTATAGGCGCATTTGGTGCAGGTTCGAGCGGAGTATCCTGCTTCCGACTGCCTCCCTATCACCCACGGCAGCAAGGGGAGGGTTTTCAAGCACTTGTCCGCCACCCACAACCAGACCACGCACACAGAGAACGGGAGCATCGACGCCCGTGCCGCAACACCCGTGGGTCGCACTGTCGGCCGCTATCCTCGCCTCACCTTGTAACCATATTATAACACGCAACCCCTAAAAAGTCAATAGATAATTAAAATTACAATTAGATGAAATTCATCTAATTCCAAAAGTTGCCCTCAAATGGGGGCAACCTCGCCTGTATAAATATTATATTTCAACTTTTTTTCGTACAAATCTTTTGCGGTCTTATAATCAATATTTGCATATTCCAAAACATACGCCCCGATATGGCGCCGGGTAGTTTGAGAATGCAGCCCATAAATATACAACCAGCCGCCACGCACAGCCGCCACGATGGTTTTATAAGATATTAACTCATTATGATAAAAACCACTTAACATTCTAACCTTTGCCTGGGCATAGGGCATTTTTGCTAATCTTTTTTCCATTTGAGTTCCCTCCGTTTTCTGTTGTACCAACATTATAACATAACATTTTTATTTTGTCAACCCCTAATTAAAGAAATAATTAGATGAAATTCATCTAATTATAATTTTCCTCCGTGTTTCCACGGAGGATTTTTCTTACAGCTTAGCTCGCCGTTCTTTTCTAATTGCCCACCAGTAACGGATGGAGCAGACCAGCGGCTGAATGGCAAGCTGCCACACAAGCAGGCAAAGCATCTGAAAAGCCAGCATTCCCATGGCACCTACGAGAACCCAACCAATTTCCTCAGGGATTGCGCACAACATTTCCAACATAATATTTTCCTTTCCGGTTTGTGGAGTTTCCTTCTCCTCTTTACACCCACATTATAACATTCCATTTTCGGTTTGTCAATACCCTTTTCAAAATAGAATTAGATGAAATTCATCTAATTTTGCAAAGGGCGCCGAAGCGCCCATTTTACCACCGAACATAAATGCGGTGGCGCAGAGTTGCCTTCTTTGCGGTGCAGACTGCCTTCTCGGTCAAAGCAGAAACCACATCACCCAAAACAAGATGGGGAGGAGGGCAAACAATTTGAAAACGCCCGCCCCTATTATTGTGTTCCTCCAGAATGGGGAGGACGACATTTTCCACATATTCCTTTGCATTTTCCTGCGCCTTTTTGCGTGCGTTGGCGGCTCTGTCATTTGCCTTTGTGGTCAGGTCGAGTTTCTTTTCAGTGGTAGCATTAACATTTTCCATAGTATTTCCTTTCCGGTTTTGGGGATTTTCCTTTCCCTTTGTGATATTAGTATAACATGGGGATTTATGGAAGTCAAGACTTTTTTCAAAACACAATTAGATGAAATTCATCTAATTCCATTCACCAAAAAAAGAAGGCTTTACCTTCTTTTTTTGGCGGTCTTTTTCCAGTCGTCACAGTTTCGTATTACAGTCTTTTTCATATAAGGCGGCACAGACTTTCCTGCCAGTTTATACAAGATAATGCACTTTTCTATATTGCACATATAGCCACTAACTAAGGTTTTTCCGTCTTTATCAAATACCAATAGCATACCTGTTTCAGTTAAACGATAAAGTTTCTGTGCCTTATCACTATATACCTCCAAGGCTATCTCGCCCAAACCATACCGAACAATACATTCTGTTATTCTATCTATACGCTCTACTCCTGCGTGATATGTCGAATCTACCTTAAGCATATTCTTTTCCTTTCCGTGGAGGGGATTGCTCCCCTCCGCCTTGTTTATACTCGATACTCTTTGCCGTCTGTTACTGTTCTGCAAATGTAGCCACCGCAGGTTGTATTATCATCGGGGTTGTCTTGGCTATCTTTTTGGCATTTAGCTTGCAAGGGGCAAATACTACAATACCAGTTGATACTGTCCACGCCATATCCGTGGTCTTTCAGGGCTTCATACAGGTTTTCTGCATACTGCTTTACAAATTGCTCCATAGTCATTTCCATTTTATTTTCCTCCAATATATTATTTTAGGTGGTGCAGGGGATTGCTCCCCTGCTTAGCCAATCCAATTTTCATCATCAAACCAGGCTTTACCCTGGGGCAGTTCTTCATATCTTGCATCAGTGTATCCCATTTCGTGCAACTTAGCTACCTGCGCCTTTGCTGTATCTTCACCATATACAATGGCACATCCTGCGTCATAGCAGAGGCACTCTGTAGGTTTGCCACAAATATCATAGGTGCGGATTATTTGGTATCTTTTCATTTTTTACTGCTCCCTTCAAATTCTTTCAATTTTGGTAACTTCCCAGTATTTCATATCAAAGCCGCCATTTCTCAGTGCCTCATACACATTACATCCAGTAGCTTCAGCGGTCATTCCACAAAATCTGTGGGTCAATTCAAATTTGTACATTTTACATTCTCCTTTTATTTTATTCTGTAGCTTTTGCGGTTTCGCTCCTGCTCGTCAGTATCGGACTTTTACCGATAGACCGCCCTGGGGCGGTGGGGATTATTCCCCACGCAACCCCTCACACCATTCCTCAGCGGTGGGCTGAGCCATACAGCATTCCCAAATGTACTCAGCAATAGGCTTACTTGCCTTGGGTCTGCCTTCGCTCCGGAAGGATTGAATATGTAGCTCGCCCCGGCTGTTCACTCTTGTGAAAGAGCCTCGCCCTGTGTAGCCGTTGACGAAAGCAACCCATTCTTCACGGCTGAACACATAGCCCTGACATTCGGCATCCATATCCACATCCACCTCGGGACAGTAGACAATAAACTGGGACTTGTGAGCCGTGGCAATCTCTCCGCAGGCGGTTTTGATTTCCACCGTTACCTGCATCCGCTTGCCGTTTTCCATATAAGAGAAAAAACAATCAGCTTTTCCCTGTGGCTTTATAGCCTTAACGGAACGATGAGCGAAAAATTCACGGATTGCACATTCGAAGGCTTTACCAGTTGCGCCCCTGTCATTTTCGTTTGCGTACTGTGCGAGGTACTTTTGAATGGTTGTCATTTTTGTTTTCCTTCTTTCGTTTTATTTGTTGCGGTATCTCTCAACCGCATGGCTATTGTACCTCCGTATCATCTAATTGTCAAGTACTTTTTTCAAAAAAGTTTGCTTTTTTTCAAAAAAATTTTTTCCACCACTGGCGGACAGGGGTGGGTTTTGGTATTTCCACGGCGGACACTTTTCAGAGGAGCAGACCCTGGAAACAAATATCCACGAAATAAAAATTTCGTTTCCACGAAATAAATTTTTCAACCCTAAATACCTGCCCCAAAATTTGACTTTTCTTCGAATCCGTGGTATAATCTATATGTAAGGGAGAAATCTAATTCCCTTATATTTTAACTTACAGGAGATATGTTTAATGGCCAATCGCCTACATCTTGATTTTTCAATCAACGGGACAGCCGATCGAAAAGACTTCGTCGACCAATACGTCCAACGTCCCGAATTTATATTAAAGCCCCTAACTGAAGACGAACTTGAAACAATCGCTAACTATATACTCTGGGGCAAAGACCCTGATGGTCTCAGCGCAGTGCAAAAAGGTGAATTCTCTATCGAAAC
>JAGAZW010000121.1 GCA_017939855.1 Clostridia bacterium
ACTATCCTTGACACCCAGCACAATAGGAATATCGGTAAGCAAACATAATCTTACCCACGATATGATAATGCAAAGCAAAAAATTCTGCGTTTCCATTTTGAATCTAGACTGCGATTTTGAACTTATTAAGCATTTCGGCTTTAATTCCGGAAAAGATGTTGACAAATTTGCCGATTTTAAGGACACCATCCGTACAGAAAACGGTTCCCTTGCCATAACTAAAGACACCAACGCATATATTGTAGGTAATGTTTTGTATCACCTTGAATTAGGTTCTCACACTTTTTTTGTCGCTGATATTTCAGACATGAAAATTCTAAACGACTCACCTTCTGTCACCTATGATTATTATCATAAAAGTATTAAACCTAAATTGCAAACAAGTTCAAACAATAATCAGACTGTATGGAAATGTAAAATTTGCGGTTATGAGTATGTAGGAGAAGAAATTCCCGAAGATTATATTTGCCCTTTATGTAAACATCCGGCATCGGATTTTGAAAAAATAATAACAGTTAAGGAGAACAACACTATGGCACAGAACAAATACGCAGGAACAAAAACAGAACAGAATTTAAGAACTGCTTTTTCAGGCGAATCAGAGGCAAGAAACAAGTATACTTATTTTGCCTCCGTTGCCAAAAAACAAGGCTTTGAGCAGATTGCTGCCCTCTTTTTAAAAACTGCTGAAAACGAAAAAGAACACGCAAAACTCTGGTTTAAAGAATTAGGGGCTTTAGGCACCACTGCAGAAAATCTTTTAAATGCAGCACAAAGCGAAAACTACGAATGGACCGAAATGTATGACCAGATGGCAAAAGATGCCGATGAGGAAGGCTTCCACGAACTTGCAGAACAGTTCAGAAGAGTTGCTGCGATAGAAAAAACTCACGAAGAACGTTACAAAGCACTACTTCACAATGTCGAAAACAACGAAGTTTTCGCAAAGAGTGACGTTAAAATTTGGGAGTGCCGCAACTGTGGACACATCGTCGTAGGCACCAAGGCTCCTGAAATTTGTCCCACCTGCAAACACCCCCAAGCATACTTCGAAATCCACGAAGAAAACTATTAAAATTTTTAACACCGCCTCGTTTGGCGGTGTTTTTGTTGCTTTTTTAAAACAGATTATGTATAATAATTATAAATTTAAAAGCGACAGTTCGAAACCCTCCTGTCTGAAAACAAAACTACGGGAATTTTTATCGGGAGAGGTCTGTCCTTTTCCGATTTTTATTTTGTTGTGTGAGGGATGTTTTTATGACCAATGAAGTATTGCTAATTTTAAATCTTATTTTTATTTACTCGTCAGTTTTAATTTTTTATAAAGGTTTGGGAACTATCGGACTTTACTGTTGGACCGTTTTTGCCACAATAACAGCTAATATTGAGGTTTTGTTGGTAGTTGATGCTTTCGCTATGGAACAAACCCTGGGTAATATACTATTTGCTTCCACCTTTATCGTAACCGATATTTTGAGCGAAACCGAAGGTAAAAAAGCCGCACAAAAGGCTGTAATTATTGGGATTATGACCTCTTTAGTATTTATTATTATTTCTAATTGTTGGATAAGATATATCCCATCTGACAGCGATTTTGCTTCAGCCGCCATTAAAACCATATTCAGTAATACTCCTAGATTGATGATAAGTAGTATTACCGTTTATACAATAGTTCAACTTTTCGATGTTTTTGCCTATCACTTTATTTGGAAAATTACAACAACTATTTCTAAAAGCAAAGAAAATTTTTTGTGGCTCAGAAATAACGGTGCTACACTTATCTCACAGTTGCTGAATACATTCCTCTATACCTTTGCCGCTTTCTACGGAATATACAGCACCAAAACTCTATTTAATATAGTATTTTCTACCTTCGTAATTTATATAATAACAAGCCTTCTGGATACCCCTGTTGTATATATTGCAAGGAAAATATATTTAAACAAAAATCCCAAATAATTATAAAATTGAACTGAAACCGAAAGTTTTGACAAATTAAATATTAAATCGCTTGTGAACGAGTTCGGTATTGTCCCGAGCTCGTTTATTTTATCGATAGTAAATTCAGTAACAGCACTGCGGATTTACTTTCATAAGGTGTGCAGACTTTTTTAAATTTGTTTGATTGAAAGGTAATACTCTTTCATACTTTTTGCATCCTCAGCCTGAGTTCCGGCAGACTCGCAAATAAATATAGGACTCAAATTCTTTCTGGCGGTGATTTCCATAATAGGCTCAAAATCAGGACCATACACGTTATCAGCGAATGTAAGATGCCTCTTTTCTCCGCCGGTAGTATATTCTATCTTTGAAAAATGAGAATGAAAAATTTTGAGTCTGTCAATTCCAAGCTCATTCTCAATAGAATCAAAAACTTTAGTGTACTCTTCCATAGATTTAAAATATCCTAAATCTCTTGCGTTAAGATGCCCAAAATCTATACAAGGTATAAGCGCTTCATTAATTTTACAAAGCTGCATTACTTCATAAAGTGTACCCAACTGATTAACCTTGCCCATTGTTTCTGGGCATATATGAATATCCGAAAGCCCTTCGCTTTTTAGAGCTTGAAGTGCTTTTTTCATAGTATCACAGGCAAGTTGCAAAGCGTATTCACGACTTATTTTGCCGCAAGAACCAGTATGA
The DNA here is from genome assembly GCA_017939855.1 of Clostridia bacterium. Lineage (GTDB taxonomy): Bacteria > Bacillota > Clostridia > Oscillospirales > Acutalibacteraceae > UBA737. The sequence continues at coordinate 2,650 of JAGAZW010000121.1, forward strand.
ACAATAATTCTATCTCCGCCCATTGCTTTAACCGCACGTGCAGAAGCAAGTATATAATTTATTGAATTGAGTCTCTTTTCTTCTTCTATAGATGACATAGAAATATAATACGGAGCGTGTAGGGATAAAACTATACCCTTTTCTTTAGCTAAAATGCCTAGCTTTGTTGCTTTAGTATCGCCTATATTTACCCCTCTGCCACACTGATATTCAAAGGCGTCAAGACCCATTCTTTCGATATATTCAGGGACCTGAAGACTCTCCTTATATCCCATTTGTTGAAAGCTAATTGAATTACCCGCAGGACCGAATCTAGCAGACATTTATTCTACTCCTTAGTTGTTTCGATTTTATGGATTTTATAAACAATCTTTTCCAGTTTTCGTTTGAAACGAAAACCCGCTGTAGTTTCAAGTTTAATCGGGGTTAAAAGAATCGTTTTTAGTCCGATACAATTACCACCTAAAATATCTGTAAAAATCTGATCACCGACAATGGCAACATTTTTCCTTTTGGTGCCAAGTGCTTTTGCTCCACGAAGGTAGCCAAACGGCAATGGTTTACAACCAAGACTTATATAAGGCAATCCAATTTTTTCGGCAAAGGGTTTTACTCGATTTTCCTTTGAATTAGAAAGAATACGAAGCTTAATGCCGTTTTTCTTCATTGCATCTATCCATTGCATAAGTCCTTCGGTAAGGACCATACCATGATGTGTAGACATAGTATTATCCACATCCAAAAGCAGCGCTGTAATATTATATTTTTTCAAAAGTGATATTGATATATCTGTTATACCATCAAGTTTTATGTTTGGTTTTAAAAGCATACAGAAACCTTACTTTCTCAATTCTATAAAAAGAAAAAAGGCAGTTGCATGCAACCGCCTTAAAACACAAAATCAGCGGAACTTTCTCTTACGAGCAGCTTCCGACTTCTTCTTACGCTTTACAGAGGGCTTTTCATAATGCTCTCTCTTACGTACCTCCTGGATAACACCGTCTTTAGCAGTCTGCCTTTTAAAACGACGCAAAGCGTTATCAAGAGACTCATTTTCTTTTACTCTAACCTGACTCATTAAATTCCCTCCCTCCGCAAAAATGCAGGGGTAATACTTACAGAGACTATTATACTATAAATCCCTGTTATATGTCAAGGAGAATTTTCAAAATATCGACAAATTAAACTAAAGTTTTATATTAAACAAATTTTTTGCGTTTTTTGAAAATATCTTCTCACGTTGAGTGTCGGTTAAATTCAATTTTAAGAATGTATCTATCTCTTTTTCCGGAGCCCACATAGGATAATCGGTAGCAAACATTACCCTGTCCTCACCGTATCGTATTATTATTTCTTCCACTTTTGGAATATCAACATAGTTAAAAGTCGAGGAGCAATCAACCATAAGGTTTGGTACTTCGCAGAGCTCTTTTGAGGCTTCTTCCCATATTGACCAACCACCCAAATGAGCGCCGATAATAGTAAGATTAGTATAAATCTTCAATATCGGCAACAATCTATTGGGATTAGAAAAATCATAACGGTAGTCTCCTGTGTGCATCAAAATTGGCAATCCTTCGCCCTCACATAGCTCATAAATTTTAAGACAACGATAATCATCGATTTTAAAACGCTGTATATCCGGGTGAAGCTTAACACCCCTAAGCCCTAAATTTATAATTTGCTTTACATCGTTAGCTATATTATTGCTGTCAGGGTGTAATGTGCCGAGTCCTGTGAATTTTCCACAACTATTTTCTACAGAGGTTGCAATAAAATTATTTATTGATTCTACCTGCTTAGGTGTTGTTGCAACAGATTGAACCACAAAATGATCAATTCCCGCTGCGGTTCCCCTGTCAATTAAGTCTTCGACAGTACCCTTACAATTTGAGGTCACATTGTAAAAATTATCGGTACCGCCGACTGCCTTTTCGACTATCTTTTCGGGATAG
>JAGAZW010000122.1 GCA_017939855.1 Clostridia bacterium
GAGGAAATTTTAAATGCTTCCGCCGATAAACCTGATATAGTACTAGAAAATGCCGGAGAAATTCTGGGAATTTTAAAGCAGCAGCGTCCGAGGTGTTAAAACCTTCAGACGCTGCTGTCTTTTTTAATGAAAAATAGTTTGTACGCCGTCAACAATTTCGCCCACTGCTTTTACTACTTTCGCAGAGCCTTTTGATACGTTATGGTTATTTTTATTCATCATAACTTTACCTACTACTACTGCCGTTGCACCTGCTACCATCCCGGCGCCTAATCCTTTTAAAAAATTTCCCGTTTTGCTTCCTTGCATTTTTAAACTCCCCTTTCGGTATTATTTTTACCGTCTGGGGAGTTTTTATTTGTTTATATTTCAGAATAGCTACGGTAATATTTTGAATAAATTCCGTTTTTTTCAATTAACTCTTTATGGGTTCCACTTTCAGCTATACCGTCATCTGTAAGAACGATAATCTTATCTGCATTTTTAATGGTTGTAAGCCGATGAGCGATAGTAAGTGTTGTTCTTCCCTTTGCTAGTATTTCCAAAGATTTTTGTACCAATCTTTCGCTTTCGTTATCCAAAGCTGATGTTGCCTCATCAAGAATGAGAATAGGAGGATTTTTTAAAAAAACACGAGCTATAGAAATGCGTTGCTTTTGACCGCCGGAAAGCTTTACTCCCCGTTCTCCCACATAGGTATTAAAGCCGTCGGGAAGCTCCTTAATAAACTCATCCGCACCGGCCAAAATTGCCGCTTGTTCAATTTGCTCTTTTGTTGCACCGGGACAGCCATATTCTATGTTTTGATACACACTGCCCGAAAAAAGATATACATCCTGCTGAACAATACCAATACTTTTTCTCAAAGAGGAAAGTGTTATGTCCTTAATATTTTTGCCGTCTACGAAAATTGCACCTGAATCAATTTCATAAAATCTCGGAATAAGAGAGCAAATGGTTGTCTTACCTGTTCCCGAAGGTCCTACAATCGCAATGTTTTCTCCCGGTAGTATATTAAGGTTAAAATTATTAAGAATAGTTTTTGTTTCTTCCCCATAAGAAAAGCTAACATTTTTAAATTGGATGTTCCCTTTAACGTTTTCTATATCTTTTGCAGTCTTATTATCAATAATATCGGGGACCTCATCAATAATCTCTATAAAGCGCTCAATACCTGTCATACCTCGCTGAAATTGTTCTGCAAATTCGACTATTCGTCGAATTGAGGTAAGAAGTGTTGTAACAAACATAAGATATGCTATGAAATCTGCTGCGTTTATGCCTCCGTTTTTTAAGAAAAAAGCCCCGGCTACAACAACCGTTATATACATAACACCGTCAAAAAATCGGGTTGAAGACTGAAAAGCACCCATATATCTGTATACTTTGGATTTAATATTTAAAAAGCCTATATTACCTGTCTCAAATTTTTGCTCCTCAATTTCCTCATTTGCAAAGGATTTTACAACACGTACACCTAAAAGGCTATCCTCAACGGCAGAATTAAGCTCTGCAACCTTTTTCCTTGACTCTCTGAAACCTGATTTCATTTTGCGATTAAATAATCTCAAAACTATTATCATAGGAGGCACTACCGAGAAAATAATAAGGGTCAGCGGAATATTTATGGTACACAGAATAATAAATGCCGCCGCAATTTTTATAAATGCTATAAAAATTTCTTCAGGACAATGATGAGCAAATTCTGTAACATCAAACAAATCGCTTGTAATCCTTGACATTATTGAGCCCACTTTTGTATTATCATAATATGAAAATGAAAGCTTTTGAAGATGCGAAAACATATCGTGACGCATATCGGTTTCGATTTTAGTGCCCATTATGTGACCATAAGTTGCCATATAATAGTTTGAGGCAGTGTCAATAGCTCGAAGCAATAAATATATTATGCCCATAAATATAACGAATTCTGTCGTTAGCGACATAAGATTTTGGGTTGCACGGTTGGTTATTTCTCTTACCATCATCGGA
>JAGAZW010000123.1 GCA_017939855.1 Clostridia bacterium
CTTAGCAACCCTGCTCATTTTTGGTAGGATTTTTTTATTTCGTTATTTTTTCAAAGAAATTGCTATCTTTGTTTTTTCAACAATGTTAGCTGCTCTTAAGCCGAACTCATCGAGTAGTTTAGGAGCAGGACCTGAATGGCCAAAGGTATCGTTAACGCCGAGTTTAACAACGGGTACAGGATAATTTTCAGAAAGCAATTCACTAACAGCACTTCCAAGACCGCCAATAACCGAATGCTCTTCGGCTGTTACTATTGCGCCGGTTTCCTTTGCAGCCTTTAATACGATATCACTATCAAGAGGTTTGATGGTTGCCATATTAATTATTCTCGCATTAATTCCTTCGGCCTTTAACAGTTCATAAGCCTCAAGTGCTTCATTTACCATAAGACCGGTTGCAATTATTGTAACATCGTTACCTTCTTTAAGCTCAACGCCTTTGCCTATTTCAAATTTGTAATCTTCATCGAAAATTACGGGAACCGCAAGTCTGCCAAATCTCATATAAACAGGACCGTCAGCCTCGATAGCTGCAAAAACAGCCTTCTTTGCTTCTGTTTCATCGGCAGGATTAATAATAGTCATACCGGGAATAGAACGCATCAAAGCGATATCTTCACAGCACTGGTGGGAAGAACCGTCCTCGCCAACGGAAATACCGGCATGAGTGGCACCAATTATAACATTAAGATGAGGATAAGCGATGGAGTTTCTGATTTGCTCAAAAGCACGTCCTGCAGCGAACATTGCAAACGAACTTACTATAACCTTCTTGCCTGTTGCAGCAATACCTGCGGCAATGCCCATCATATTTTGTTCTGCTATACCGCAGTCATAAAATCTTTCGGGGAATTCTTTTTTAAACATACCTGTCTGGGTGGCTGCGGCTAAATCAGCATCCATAACAATAAAATCATCACGTTTTTTTCCAAGCTCTAAAAGAGCGGCACCGTAACCAACACGGGTTGCAACTTTTTTTACTTCTGACATAGTATCTTTCTCCTTACTGTAAAGACTTTAAGGTCTCGTTCAATTCCTTCATTGCTTGCTCGTAAAGCTCATCGTTAGGAGCAGCACCGTGCCAATTAACGGCATTTTCCATATAGGAAACACCCTTACCTTTAACGGTTTTAGCAATTATTGCAACTGGTTTATCAATAGCAGCAGCTTTATTCAAAGCATCCTCAATTTGGTCAAAATCATTACCGTCAATAACGATAGTAGCCCAATTAAATGCCTCGAATTTCTTATCAATAGGCTCTGCAGAGTTAACCTCGCCAATAGTTCCGTCAATTTGGAGATTATTATAATCAACAAAAGCAGTAAGATTAGAAAGGCCTTTATTTCCTGCAAACATCGCAGCTTCCCACACCTGACCTTCTTCAATTTCACCGTCACCGAGAACGGTATATACATTATAGTTTTCGCCAAAATGTTTAGAAGAAAGCGCCATACCAACAGCGGCAGAAATTCCCTGTCCCAAAGAACCGGTAGACATATCTACACCGGGTATATTTTTCATATCGGGATGGCCCTGTAAAATAGAACCTATCTGACGGAGGGTTGTAAGCTTCTCAACGTCAAAAAAGCCTCTGTGAGCTAAAACTGCATACAATGCAGGTGCTGCATGGCCCTTAGAAAGCACAAAACGATCTCTGTTTGCCATTTTGGGATTTTTAGGATCGATGTTCATATGTTTAAAGTACAGATAAGTAAGTATTTCCGTACAGGAAAGTGAACCTCCCGGGTGACCTGCTTTTGCACTGTGAACACCGTCAATAATTCCAAGGCGCACTTTGCAAGCCAAAATTTGTAATTCTTTTTTAGTTGCTGAATCCATCGTTTGCATCCTTTCTTTTCTTATATAAATAATTTATAAAATCGGCTACGGCGCCGTCGTCACATCTACCCGCAACAAAATCAGCCTGAAGCTTGATATCATCCGGAGAATCTGCGACTGCGGCACCAATATCCGCTTTTTTTATCATTTCCAAATCATTATAATAATCGCCGATTGCGTATACACAACCACGATTAATTTTTAAAATTTCTGCTAATTTACTAAGCCCTGTGGCCTTATTAATGTTTCTCGGAATCATCTCAAAGTAAAGACGCTTACGATTATCAATCGTGGCAGTAGTTTCAATAAAATCACACTCAAACTTAAAGGCCTTTACAAAATCAATAATAAATTCCAAATCTTCTTTGTTGTCTAATAAAAATAAGACTTTATTCCAGATATACTTGGAAGCCTCATCAAAATCAATTTCTAAGGCATTTAACCCTTCATATACCTGATGGTCAATC
>JAGAZW010000124.1 GCA_017939855.1 Clostridia bacterium
AGTTCAATACGAGTTACCTCATCACTGATTCCAGAAAGTACCACTTCCCGACATTCTACAGCCGGAATAGCTTTCGTGATAATGGCATATTCCTTATCATATTCATCGCATCGACACGCCTGTTCATTATATAGGCCGCAACAGTATACATCGGATCGGTACCTTTAAGCTTTTTCCCATCTCTTCTCATAAGAAATCCTCACATTTTTAAAGATACACATATAGTATACCATAAGCGACAAAAATTTACAACCGTTTTTTAATAAATTATGAACAAAATGCCATATTTTGTTAAATATGGCATTCAATAAAGGATTTCAATTTGTTAGATATCACTTCGGTTTCATACAAAAAACTCATACCGTGACCCGCATTTTCGCACAGATGAATTTGTTTCTCACAAACAGCAGCATCAAAGGCTTCCTCACTCATTTCGCAAGGCACAAAATCATCGGCTTTGCCGTGACAGATAAAGATGGGGATATTGTTGTTTTCCATCGCCTGTTTTGTTGAAACACCATAAATACTAAAGCCGCCGATAATTCTGCAAAATACATCAAGTATTTTTAATATGAGTTCACTATTTACATGATAAACTTTCTGAGACACCCGCTTTATAATAGCGGCAGGTGAAGAAAAACCGCAGTCAGCTATTATACATTTTACATTTTTTGATAAATTCAGCTGAGCAGATAAAAGTACGGTAGTAGCCCCCATCGAAAGACCATCAAGAATAATACTTGTATCCTGCCCGAAGGTATCCTCAACATACTTTATCCAGGACTTCACATCGTAGCGCTCTTTTACACCGAAGGTTATAAGTTTGCCATTACTCCTGCCATGTGCGCGCTGATCCACAAGCAATACATTAAGACCCATTTTATAATACATCTCTACAGCACACGAAAAGTCACGTTTTGCCGAAGAACGATAGCCATGAAAAAGTATTATTGTCTTTTTTGAATGACCGTTTTTATAATAGTCCGCAACAAGTGTAAGCCCGTCGTAGCTTTTTATACTAACCTGTCTTTTAGGCTGATTTTCAATAAATTCCATTCCTTTTCTGACAGTTTCTTTATAATCACGCAAAAAATCGTTTTGGGGCGAATCCAGATTGTCACAATCGGTTTTACGGCGAACAAATGCGAAACAAAACAAAAATATAAAGACTCCGAATACCATTAACAGCACCGAACCCAATATAATAAGAACACCAAAAACAATCTTCACTTTTCCACCCCAAACACAAGATATTCTTAATATTACCATATTTTATCAGTTTATTTAACAAATGTCAAATTAGCATAACTTCTTTTCATATTAATTTTCACGAACATACAAATTGGCGGATAGTATTCCTATCCGCCTACCATACTTATTTAATTGAGAATGTCTTTTTAACTACCTTATTATCAGTGCCGAAAAGCTCTTTAACCTCTACTTCGATATCGGTTTCGGTATCGTTTAATTCATAGGCTCTCTCTATTTCTATCGATGAGCCCTTTTTTACTTCTTTCATATGAGCATCTGAATCGTAGTTGGCGCTCTCTTCAAGGACATACGATTCATTAAGTCCCACGCCGTTTTGATAAACGGTGTCATCAAAAGACAAATAAAAAGCAGCCGAATTATCGTCATTATTATTGCTAAAAAGATACTTCACTATAACGACATCCTTACCCTCAAAGTCCTTTGCTCGCCGACAGCTTTCTATTTTAACAGAATAGTCACCCAGTTTGGTTGCCTCGTCGATTACACTATCGACTATACTTTCACCCTTTTCCATATCGCTGCGACTGCATCCTGTGCCAACAAGGCAAAAAGCTATTGCCAACATTGATACAAATATTAAACTTAATCCTCTTTTCATATTTACCCCCCTTTCACATATTAAGAGTTAAAAATATTCTTTACAAAAATTTTTAATATATACAAAAACGCACCGTAAACTAATGTTTACGATGCGTTAATTGTTTAATTATAAATTACTGCTTACCATAAAGCTCCACGAGTTTTTCAAGGTGAGCTCTACGAGCCTTTGCAGCTTGTGCTGCCTGCTCAAAGAGTTCCTCAGCACGTTCAGGGAATGAACGTGTAAGAGAAGAATAACGAGCTTCATTAAGGATGAATTCCTTATAGTCAGCAGTTGCAGGTTTGCTGTCAAGACTAAACGGATTCTTGCCTTCAGACTTGAGCGCAGGATTATAACGGAATAGATCCCAGTAACCTGATGCTACTGCTTTACGCATCTCGTTCTGGCAGTTAATCATACCGCCCTTAATAGAGTGCATCTCACAAGGAGCATAACAAATAATGATGGAAGGTCCGTTATATGCCTCTGCTTCTTTGATTGCCTTGAGTGTCTGATTCATATCTGCACCCATTGCAATCTGAGCTACATATACATATCCGTAAGACATAGCAATTTCTGCAAGACTCTTCTTATTGATTGCCTTACCTGCTGCTGCAAACTGAGCAACCTGACCAATATTAGAAGCCTTAGAAGCCTGACCGCCGGTATTAGAATAAACCTCAGTATCAAATACCATAATGTTTACATTATCACCTGTTGCAAGAACATGGTCAACACCGCCGAAGCCTATGTCATATGCCCAACCGTCACCGCCGAATATCCAAACCGACTTTTTAGAAAGATATTCTTTCTTAGCGAGAATAGCCGGAGCTGTAGGACAGCCGTCTGCTGCTGCTTTTTCAAGCTCTGCCACAAGAGCTTCGGTAGCGGCAGTATTCTTAGCACCGTTTTCTGCTGTTGCAAAGAAATTATCTGCTGCTGTCTTAAATTCATCAGAAGCTTTATCAGATTCAGCCATTTCCTTAATCTGAGCCATCAATCCGTCACGAATTGCCTTTTGACCCAAGTACATACCATAGCCGTGTTCTGCGTTATCTTCAAAGAGCGAGTTAGCCCAGGCAGGACCGTGACCATCGGAATTTACGGTATACGGAGAGGTTGCAGCCGGGCCGCCCCAGATAGAGGAACAACCGGTTGCATTAGAAATGTACATTCTATCACCGAAAAGCTGAGTTACAAGACGAGCATATGCCGTTTCTGCACAACCCGCACAAGAACCTGAGAATTCAAGAAGCGGCTTTTTAAACTGTGAAGAAATTACGTTAGCATCGGTAGCAACTCCCTCTTTCTCGGTAACGTTGGCAACACAGTAATCAAATACTTCCTGCTCAGAAAGCTGAGAATCCTGAGATACCATCTTAAGAGAATTGGTAGGACATTCGCCAACGCATACACCGCAACCCATACAGTCAAGCGGAGACACTGTCATAGTATAGGAATAACCCTTGTTGGTAACAAGCTTTTCTTTAGTGGCTATCTTAATATTTGCAGGAGCTGCTGCTTTTTCTTCAGCCGAGAGAGCATAAGGACGAATTGTTGCATGCGGACATACAAATGCGCACTTATTACATCCGATACAGGTTTCGTTATTCCATTCAGGTACCATAACAGCAACACCACGTTTTTCATAAGCGGAAGCGCCCTGTTCAAAAGTACCATCAGCATGGTCAACAAATGCGGATACAGGCAGTGAATCACCGTTCATAAGACCCACCGGCTTCATAATGCCGTCAACCATTTTAACAAGCTTTTCAGCACCGAGAGAAGATTCCTTGTTGCCATTATCTGCAGCAGTTGCCCAAGATTCAGGAACATCAATCTTAACATAAGCGGTAGCACCGGCATCAATAGCCTTTTCGTTCATCTGGACGATTTCAATACCCTTCTTCATGAACTTCTGTGCTTTTTCCTTCATATAGCCGATTGCTTCCTCAGCGGGAAGAACCTTAGAAAGCGAGAAGAATGCAGACTGTAAAACAGTATTGGTACGCTTACCAAGACCTATTTGTGCTGCAATATCAATAGCATTAACAGTGTAAAGCTGAATATTGTTCTTTGCTATGTACTGCTTAGCTTCAGCAGGCATATGCTTGTCTAATTCTTCAGCCGTCCACTGGCAGTTAATAAGGAATACACCGCCG
>JAGAZW010000125.1 GCA_017939855.1 Clostridia bacterium
ATGGCAGATAAAGTTTTAATGAAGGGTAATGAAGCTATTGCCGAAGCTGCTATTATTGCAGGATGTCGCCATTATTTTGGTTACCCGATTACTCCGCAAACAGAAATTGCTGCATATATGGCAAAAAAGATGCCTAAAATAGGCGGAACTTTCTTACAGGCGGAAAGTGAAATTGCTGCAATAAATATGGTCTATGGAGTTTCATCAACAGGCCACCGTGTTATGACTTCGTCATCCAGTCCCGGTATATCCTTAAAGGGTGAAGGACTTTCATATCTTGCTGGTGCAGATCTTCCGGCACTTGTAGTTAATGTTCAGCGTGGAGGTCCCGGTCTTGGAGGTATTCAGCCCAGTCAGTCAGATTATTATCAGGCAACAAAGGCTGGCGGACATGGCGATTTCAGAATGTTGGTTTTAGCACCGGCATCAGTTCAGGAGATGGCGCAACTTACCGTTAAAGGCTTTGAATTAGCTGATAAGTATAGAATGACAGCCATGATTCTTGCTGATGGTACTATGGGTCAGATGATGGAACCTGTTTCGCTTGATTTTGAAGTGAAATCAGCTCCTGAGAAACCTTGGGCAACAACAGGTACCAAAATGGAAAGAGAGCATAACATTGTCAATTCTCTTTTTCTTCAGCCTGAGGAATTGGAGAAATTTAATTTCCAAAGATTTGAAAGATATAAAAAGATAGAAGAAACTGAGACAATGTACGAAGAGTATATGATGGAAGATGCTGAAATCTGTATAGTTGCTTTTGGTATTGCCGCACGTGTTTCTAAGAATGCGGTTAATGAAGCCAGGAGCATGGGAATAAAGGTTGGTCTCATTCGCCCTATAACTCTTTGGCCGTTCCCGGTTATTCCTTTCAAAAACGCATTAAACACAGTTAAACGCTTTATCAGCGTTGAGCTTTCTATGGGTCAGATGATCGACGATGTAAAACTTGCAACTGAGTGTCGGGTTCCTGTTACTCTTTGCAATCGTGTAGGAGGAATGATTCCTACACCCGAACAGGTTCTTGGAGCCATTACTACTGCTGCTAAGGAGGTAAAATAAATGGTAGTGTTCGATAAACCTCATGCATTAACAGATGCTCCGCTGCATTATTGCCCCGGATGCACACATGGTATAGTTCACCGCCTTGTTGCCGAGGTAATAGATGAATTAGGTATTGAGGGCAGAACAATCGGTATAGCACCGGTTGGATGCTCGGTTATGGCATATAATTATTTTGCCTGTGATATGATTGAAGCGGCTCACGGACGGGCCCCTGCGGTTGCAACAGGTGTTAAGAGAGCTGACCCTGAAAATAATATTGTATTTACATATCAGGGTGACGGAGACCTGGCTTCTATAGGTATGGCGGAGACCGTACACGCAGCAGCGAGAAACGAAAACATAACTATTATTTTTATTAATAATGCAATTTATGGTATGACGGGAGGCCAAATGGCGCCTACTTCTCTTCCGGGTCAGGTTACTCAGACTTCACCGTATGGTAGAGATGTGAATGCGTGTGGTTATCCTGTTAAGGTTTGCGAGATGCTTTCCGAATTAGAAGGACCCGAATATCTTGAAAGGGTAACAGTTAACAGCGTTGCAAATATCCGCAAAGCGAAAAAAGCAATTAAAAAAGCTTTTCAAAACCAATTAGATGGTAAAGGATTTTCTCTCATAGAGGTTCTCTCAACCTGCCCGACAAACTGGGGTATGACTCCTCAAGCGGCACTTAAGTGGATTGATGATAATATGATACCTTATTATCCCTTGGGTGTATACAAGGACAGAACTGCAATGAAGGAGGAGACAAAATGAGTACGACAAAAATTTTACTTTCTGGATTCGGCGGTCAGGGAATATTATTTGCAGGTAAATTTTTAGCATACAAAGGTCTTAG
>JAGAZW010000126.1 GCA_017939855.1 Clostridia bacterium
TATACTTGTGGCAACAGACAATATAAAAAGCTCTTTAATATCAAAATCGCTACTAGTATCATCATCACAATCAAAAGAGTCACGAATCATTTTTATGCCAATAAATGCTAATAACCCGAAAGCTACCCAATGATCATATTGAATTAAAATTTTTTCAAAACTTTTGCCTGCAGCCCAACCAATAAAAGGCATGATTGCTTGAAAGCCGCCAAAAAACAGGGCAATAAGTGTCGTTTGTTTAAAACTCAGCGTTGTCATTTTTAATCCTTTGCATATAGAAATTGCAAAAGCGTCCATAGAAAGCGCTATGGCAATCAAAAAAATTTCAAAAAGTTGCATAACAAATGTCCTAAATAATTATTTTTTTATTGAACTATTCCATACATTCAAATTCTTTAATTCGTTATAAATGCTTGTATAACTGTTATGACGGCTTTTCTCTATTTTTGAATCGTTGACCGCATCAATTATTGCGCATCCTTTTTCAATGGTATGGGAGCAGGAAGAAAATTTACACATTGATAAATGGTCGGAAAATTCAGGAAAACAGTTCGCTAAATTCAATTTAAAATTATAATCAGATAAATCTACTTCAAATGAAGAAAATCCCGGAGTATCTGCAACATAGCCGCCGAGGTTATGCTGATAAAGCTCAGTATGACGGGTAGTGTGTCGTCCACGCCCAAGTTTTTCGCTTACCTCACCCGTTTTAAGTGAAAAATCGTTAAAAACAGAATTAATTATACTCGATTTACCAACACCAGAATTACCCGCAAATGCACAAACTGAATCTTTAAGCTCATTTTTAATTGACTGCATACCAATATCATCTTTAGCAGAAACAAAATAGGTTTTAAAACACGTGTTTAAATAGACCTTTTTAAACTGTCCAAAATCTCCCATATCGCATTTATTAAAAACGATTATTGGCTCTATATTATGATATACAGCAACGGCAGTTAATCTGTCTATACTTAAAAAATCTGGCGATGGAGTTTTATATGAAGATACAATAAAAAGTTTATCTAGATTGGCAATCAGCGGTCTTGAAAGAAAGTTTTTACGTTCATGAATTTTTTCCACAACTCCATGCTCATTATCGATTATGGTAAAATCAACCCTGTCACCAACAACCGGGGAAATTCCCGCTTTGCGAAAATTCCCCCTAGCTTTACACTCGTAGGTTTTATTATTGGTATTGACATAATAAAATCCGGAGATTGCCTTTAAAATTGTACCCTGCATATTATTCAACAACAGTGACCGTAGCGGTCATAGAAGTTACCTTCAGTTCAGCATAATCCACATAAACCGTCTTGCCGTCTTCTTTGTATGAAAAACGAAGAGTCGCATCAAATTTGTTTTTTGTAGAAATAAAGTTTTTGAAAGTATATCCGGTAAGTGAAGCAGTTTCAAGCTCTTCGCTAACAGCTTTTTGCTTTCCGTCTACCCAAATTTCCAACGAAACTTTTTCTGCTGCTTTTATTTTGTTAGGTATTTCCACTTTAAGGTCAAATTCAACCGTTCCGTTACTTACGTAAACGGTGACTTTTGTACCCTCAACAACCTTTCCGGAATCGCCGGCCGGTTCTTGAGAAATAACATAACCACTTTCTACATAATGGGGTCCATCGTTTGTAGTTAATGCCCTTTCCACAAATTCCGGAACGAGCCCTGCAGATTCTAGTTTCTTCTTTGCACCTGCTTGAGTAAGAGAAGTTAAATCTGGTACTTCAACCATTTTTGTTGGTTTACCTGTACTTACATAAACTGTAATTTCAGTATCAACTGAAACCGGTGTTGAACGAGCAGGCTCTGTTTTTATAACACAATCCTTCTCAATGTCTTCGTCAGCAACATAAACCATTTTTATCTTATCGCTGTCAAACTTAACCCTAAGCTCTGAAATTGCAAGTGATTCCTGTTTGCCATAGACATCGGGAATTTTTACCGTAATACCGCCTGAGCTTTGATAAAGGGTAATTGTAGCGCCTTTTTTAAGCATTTTCCCTGCCTTTTGGGATTGCTCACAAACCAAACCCTTTTCAAAAATTCCACTCGGCTTTTCTCCTCCCCATTGGATGTTGAACAAATCGCCATATTCTTCATTAACCTTAGCGACGGTCATTCCGGTAAAGTCAGGACATTCAATTTCTTTGCCCGTGTTACCCGAAATCAAAGGCCAAAGGAAGAAAACACCTAGAACAATCAATACGATTATAAGCGCAACCGCTATACCCGACAGAATCGGAATCGTACTGCTTTTCTTTTTTGGTTCTTCCTGAAAATCGTGTTCATTTTCATCATCAACAACTGGTGTGTGTATTGATGCAGGGGTCGAGGAACGCACATTCCCCACATACATTGTTGGAGAATTATCAACAAAATACGAATAGTCAAATGTAACATATGGGTCTTTCTTAAACTGTTCCAAATCGCAAAGCA
>JAGAZW010000127.1 GCA_017939855.1 Clostridia bacterium
GTGATGGTGCAGTCGATAGGAAGTAAAATCTTAACGCCCTTTTCTTCTGCTTTAGCCATCATATCACGGCAATAATCAATTTTAGTTTCATCAATTAGAGAGGTGCCAACACCGAAGCCTTTGGCAGCAAGGAAGGTGTAAGCCATACCGCCGCCGATAATTAGAGTATCGGCTTTAGTCAAAAGATTTTCAATGACCGGAAGTTTGCTGTCAACCTTAGCGCCGCCGAGAATACAAACGAAGGGACGAACAGGATTATCCACAGCGTTACCTAAATATTTAAGCTCTTTACCTATAAGATAACCTGCAACCGCTTCCTTAACACAGGAAACAACACCAACGGTAGAGCAGTGTGCTCGGTGTGCAGTACCGAATGCATCGTTTACAAAAATATCTGCAAGGGAACCGAGTTCAGCAGAAAAAACTTCGCCGTTTTTTGTTTCTTCGGCACGATAACGAGTATTCTCAAGAAGAACAACATCGCCGTCGTTCATAGCTTCAACAGCAGCCTTTGCGTTTTCTCCTACAACATTATCATCGGCAGCAAATTTAACCTCTTTGCCTAATTTTTCAGAAAGAGCTTTTGCAACGGGCGCTAAAGAAAGTTCGGGTTTTGGCTCACCCTTTGGCTTACCCAAATGCGAACAAAGAATAACCTTGCCGCCGTCGGCAATAAGCTTTTTGATTGTGGGCAGAGCAGCTATAATACGATTTTCATCTGTGATAACACCGTTTTTTAGCGGAACGTTAAAATCACAACGAACGAGAACTTTTTGACCTTTTACATTTATATCGTCTACGGTCTTTTTGTTAAGAGCATTCATTTTTTACATCCTTTCAATTTTGCTAAAAATTACAATATATATTTTACCACATTTTTTCCATTTTTCAATATATATTTTGATTTATAAATGAAATTATTCACAATCTTCCCAACGATAATTATGTAACTGACCAAAATTTTGCAGTTCGGGGAAACTCCACTGTCTTAGAACTTCATAAACGGCTATTGCAACAGAGTTAGAAAGATTAAGACTTCTGATTTGACCCATCATCGGTATTCTTACGCAATTTTCGGGGTTTTCGAGCAGAAGTTTCTCAGGAAGACCTTTTGTTTCTTTACCAAAAAGGAGATAGCAGTTATCTGGGTAGATAACACTGGAATGAACGTGTCGTGCCTTAGTGGTATAGAAGAAAAATTTTCCGTCCTTATTTTTCTCGAAAAATTCCGTAATATCTTTGTAGTATGTAATATCAAGATATTGCCAGTAGTCAAGACCGGCTCTTTTAAGCTTTTTATCATCTATTTTAAAGCCCATCGGTCCGACAAGATGAAGCCTTGCACCCGTTGCAGCACAGGTACGGGCAACATTACCGGTATTTTGTGGTATTTCCGGCTCAACCATAACAATGTTAATTATTGACATAAAATCACCGTGAATATTATATGTTTGTTAATTGCCACTTGTCAAGTTAATTTCTATGGTGTATAATTTATACATTACCAAAAAAAGAGGTATTTTATGAAGAAGTATGATAGTATTGTAAAGCGTGTACAAGCCTATGAAGATAAGTGCTGTGCCGAATATCAGAAAATAGGAGGACCGCTTTTTAAAATTTTAAGAAAATTATATGTTTTTGTAGTAATGTATGCTGTTTGTGTCAATTTGCTTTTTATCACATCGGTTAATTGGCGCAAAAATTCAGGGAATACCGAAATAATCGTTGAACAACACCAGCTTGTATTCTTAGGTATATGTACGGCGGCGCTTATAGCATCTGTTATATTGATTTATACCCCGTTTAAAACAACCGCATCGATTATTGGTGTTGCAACTGTCCCCTTTATGTTGCATATATTTGTTCTTCCCGGTACCGATAAATTAAATGGCTTTTTAGGTTATAGACCCGCTTTTTTTTACCGCCATTTAATACCCGATTTAATTTTGATGATTTTGCTTTGTTGGATAATAATTCTTGCTGTCAGAGAGAGAATAATAACAAACAGTAGATACAAGAAGATAGAAGCGAATATTTATGAAGCGTATCGGGATCAATACACAAACAAAGCAGACTTTTCTATTACAGATGAAATGTGGGACGAATATATAAAAAATTATGATCCTCGTGCATATAAAAATTTAGATTTAAATTATGATTAGAGAATAACACTTCCTTTTGTGTAAAAGATAACACAAAAGGGAGTGTTTTTTATGGAACAAAATAAGAAAAGATATGACAGAATGGTAAAAAAGGCATCGAAGCCCTCGCCAAAACGGAAGGATTTTGTATGGGCATACATTGTAGGAGGAATCATATGCCTTTTTGGACAATTGTTATTTGAACTCTATGATGTTATAGGGCTTAATGAAAGAGCAGTAAAAATGGCGGTGCCGTCAACTCTTATTTTTATTGCTGCACTTCTTACAGGACTGAAAATATTTGAAAAAATTGCGAAAAAAGCGGGGGCCGGCACACTGGTTCCCATAACCGGTTTTGCTAATGCCGTGGTATCTCCTGCAATAGAATTTAAAAACGAGGGTTGGGTATTAGGAGTAGGTGCGAATATGTTTAAAATTGCAGGACCCGTTATCGCATACGGAACAATAGCAAGTATTGTTTACGGGATTATTTACTGGA
>JAGAZW010000128.1 GCA_017939855.1 Clostridia bacterium
GATTGATTATGTCCGTGTCTATAAAGACAAAAACGGTTATGACGAGAGCGACCGTCTTACCGAGTTTGAACGTTTTATAAAAGATCTGGCTGATTCGCTTACTGTGTTCGGACAGCGTATTATATCATTTTTTCAACACCTCTGTGCGCAGTGTTATCAGTTCTTTGAGCGTTTATTCGGTATGATTCCTGCTTTATACAGAACAACAAATTCCAATTTGTAAAACAGTCGGAATAATAATTTGGCGAGCTGAAATATTTATGCGGATACTATCAGATTATAAGAAAGGTGTTTTGGAATATGAAAACGTTTTTGTTTCAGGGCGATTCTATAACAGATGCAAACAGAGATGATGAAAATAATGATAATTTCGGGATGGGCTGCGGATATGCGTTTCTTCTGGCTTCCGAAGTTGAGAGGAACAATAAAGGTAAAATCAAATTTATAAATCGCGGCAAAAGCGGAGACAGGATCACCGATGTTTATGCGAGAATAAAGGAAGATATAATAAATCTTAAGCCTGACTTTATGTCAATTCTCATAGGAGTCAATGACGTTTCTCATGAACTTACCATGAATTGCGGCGTAAGTCCGGAAAAATTCAAAAAGATTTATGGGATGCTCATTGAAGAAATCAGGGAAAGTTTGCCCGAAATCAAAATTATAATTTTAGAGCCGTTTATTTTAAAGGGTTCTTGCACAGAAAAACTATGGGAAGAATTTAATGCCGAAGTCAGAAAGCTTGCGGAAATTTCAAAACAAGTTGCGGAAATATCTGATTTGGATTTTGTGCCGCTTCAGGATAAATTCGATAAAATATCGAGTGACGGCGATACAAGGTACTGGAGCGTAGACGGTATTCATCCTACCTCTGCGGGGCATCAGGTTATAAAAGAAGAATTACATAAAGTTATTGAGAATTATATATAATTATTTGTTTGGAATGATTGCTGAAGATTGTCAGAGCGTTAATTGCAATTTGTCTGACACAACGATTTGAATATCTGAATAATCAAGGACATTGCCCGACAGTAAAGACTGTTATGAGCAATGTCCTTTTTTATTCTTAAAAGTATTAAAAAACAGTGTTTTTCAGCCGACAATGGCCAAACGATAAAAACAGAGATAAAGTAAAAAGCTGAAACCGTTGTATATCAACGATTTCAGCCTTCTTTAAGATGGTCCGAGTGGCGAGACTTGAACTCACGGCCTCTTGACCCCCAGAATGCATTTAATCACGATTTGGGGCGACTTAAAACCACTACTATAAACTCTGAAACACTTGAAAAATAAGGCTTTTGACCACTTTTCTACCCAATTATCAAACAATTATCAAAACACAAAAAAATCGCATTTTTCTACACTTTGGTAGAAAAATGGTAGAAACGAAAGCGTTACTTTTTATGCATTTACCACCAATAAATTCAAATGGAAAGACAAGCAAACTGAACCACAAAAAGGTAAGGTTTGCTTTTCTATTTAATAATTATATTCATTAAAAAATATATGTCAATATTCAAAATTTAAAAGGAAGTATGACCCTATGTCAAGTGTAGTCAAAGTTGCAAAGCGTATTCATTCGTTTCCAGACCAACTGTTTGAGGTTAAAAATGATGAATATATGAAAGAAGCTCTTGAAAGTGTGAAAGAATTCGGAGTGGTATGGTTAACCATAAGTGGCTCTTTACCCACCTTTAGACATCAAGTTTTTAGCCATTGAACGATGTGAAAGAACAATAGTTAGATATAATGTATCAATCATTGTTTCTTTTTAACCCCTATGTAGCTATTTTTGTCGGGAGTAATTTTATTGATACTCTTAGTATTACACTCGGTGAGGTTGGTATTCAAAAACATAAAAAACATTTTAAAATGAAATGATATATAGCCGTTGAAAACATATTTGAATATTAATAATGATTTTA
>JAGAZW010000129.1 GCA_017939855.1 Clostridia bacterium
AATGAACGACTCTGCACTACACTTCAGCTTTCAAATACCGGAATTTCCCCCGGCTCGGGAGTTAAAAACTCAAGAAAGGAGTTGAGCGAAAGAACATTGGGTGTTCCGGTTGTTGCAATAGGTATGCCAACCGTTACCGATGCCTTCGGCACAGAGGGCGACTCCTTTATGGTAACACCCAAGGAGATAGATCTCTTGATTAAACTTTCAAGCGAAATCATTTCAGACTCATTAAATCGTTTTTTACAACCCGATTTAGATCAGGATACAATCGCTACGTTGTCATAAATTTCTTCGGCTTCTCATATGCTTTTTTGAACGGCGGTGATTTAATGGGAATAGGCGGAAAATTAAGAATTATAATATCATTTATTTGTTGTGCTGTTATTATAATTTGTTGCGGATATAATTATCTTTTTGGAAATAATACCGTTATTAAAAACGAAAAAGCGGAAGAAGAAAACGATATAATAAGTTCAATCATAGAAATCGCCTTCCCCCAAGATGACACTGCCCAAAAAAGTGCCGATAACACAGAAAACACAACCACAACTACTCAAAAGGGAGCTGTTATTGGCAAGGTGAGCGAAAAATTCATTTCTCCGTATACTGCCAAAACTTCTTACAACAATGTATATCTGAAAAACAGCACCGACCTTTCAATAAATATTAAATCTCTTCTCACAGCCGATTTAGGTTACCGTATAGAAAAAAATTCGCAACCGCAAGTACTAATACTTCATACCCACGCTACCGAATCCTTCCTCGATTCAGATCGGGATTACTATACCGATACAGACACACCAAGGACAACAGATAACACTAAAAATATGATTTCGATAGGCAAAATTGTTGCCGATACTCTTAATGAAGCGGGGATTAAAACTCTGCACGATACAACTCTTCACGATTATCCGTCATATAACCAAAGCTACCCAAATGCTGCAGATACAATTTGCAATTATTTAGAAAAATATCCGAGCATTAAAATAGTTATTGACCTTCACAGAGACGCCATCTCACCTGCCGAGAACGAAAAGGTTAAGCTGACAACCGAAATTGACGGCAAGAAGGCGGCACAAATAATGATTGTTATGGGTTCGCAAAGCGGTAGCGTTACAAATTTCCCCAATTGGCAGGAAAACCTTAAACTTGCTGTAAGACTCCAGCAAACAATAGAGGTTATGTATCCCTCCCTTGCAAGAGCTCTAAGCCTGATGCCGAGAAATTATAACGAAAGTCTGACTACCGGTTCTATGCTCATAGAAATGGGTACAGACGCAAATTCTTTACAGGAAGTGAAATATTCTGCTGAGCTTTTAGGCAACGCCCTGAAAAGTCTTCTCAACACACTATAATATGAAACATCAAAAACGAATTTTTTTACGCTCTTTTTTTATCTCACTTGTAATCTTTATTTGCATTTCATTCGGAATAATATTCGCAGCTAAATCTTATGAAAATATTCTTGCTGTACGCTACGGAGAATACCGTAAAGCGATAGAATTTAGCAAGGAAAAAATAAGATTTTTTGATTTTGAAATAAAAATTTAATGCGGTCGAAGCTTAAAGCTGCGACCGCATTTTTTAGGGAACTATTTGTTTGTTTTGCGCAATCAATTT
This sequence comes from Clostridia bacterium, assembly GCA_017939855.1. Classification (GTDB taxonomy): domain Bacteria; phylum Bacillota; class Clostridia; order Oscillospirales; family Acutalibacteraceae; genus UBA737. The sequence goes on from JAGAZW010000129.1 coordinate 1,624, forward strand.
CACATTATTCAAAATCTTATTATAATTCGTTGCGCTGATTTTACCCTGCATAACACCATTTATACTGTACTGATATTTTGTATCACTTATTTTATAGAAATCATACTTCTTTTCTGAATAGTCGGCAGAAAATGTAAGGGTTATGGTAGCATCAGGGGTAGCAGAAACATCCTTTACTGTAAAATCGTTTATATTAACACCTAAAAAGAATGAATAGAAGTCCTGAAAAAGCGATGTTGAAATATATGTTCCGTTGTCACGAATGATGGTATATTTATCGGCATACTCTTCGCCTGTTTCATCGTATGTGATTGAGAAACCGTATTCTGTGTCACCCATTTTTACATCAAAGGAAGATAGTTGTGCTATCATTTCCATACAAAGATACTTCGAATAAAAATCTTCCTGCTTATACTTAACAAAGGGAATCGCAGCTATCTCTACCTTCTTAATCATCTGTTTTGCCGGGTCAACTATAGCACAATGCTCATCGTCAGTAAAGGCTATCTCAAAGGTTTTTGTAACACTTCCCACTTTCGCCGTTATAACAACGTCAGGATTGTCAAGGCCAACCGCTTTAATGGAAGCTGCAGATGTATCGAAAGAATAGGCACCTGATACAGTAATACCCTCGATAAACATATTAACTAATCCGTCAACATTGTCTGCATAGCGGTTATACGGACTTGAAATAAGAAACGGCACTATATCGCTTTGCTCTTCGTTTTTATTTTGAATCACTGTTACGCCCTTTGAAAACGCATCTCCGGATAAGTTTATAGAATCAAAGGCTTTAAGTGACTTTTCATCGTCAAAATACGAAGCAATAGCATTGCTGTACTCGACACCTGCAATATCGGTTGTATCAGCAAGGTCAAGGAGGTTAAAATTAAAATACTCGGCATACTGATTGCTGACAAGATAGGTTTTATCGTCTGAAGATACCTTTAAATAGGTTCCTGTTTTATCGGCGGAAGCAGCTCCTATGGTCACTGTATATCCGCCTTCCCCATCAGATAAAACAACATCAATTTTAGCTTGTGGAGCGTCAAAGCCGCAGTCCTTATCACTTCTGCCCTCGACTGTTCTGACGGCACTTATTTGGGCAGCGTTGCCGGCAATATACTCTATAGCAGCACTACTTGTCAAATCGCTGCTAAGACCCTCAGCACACCAGATTTTAGTTTCTTGGGTTTCATCTAACTTCCAGTAAAAATTGAACACACCGTTTTTATTGGTTACCGTTACCACAGAAAAATTGTTACTATCCTCATCTACTGCAACAATAGTGGGTAAAGTGCTTGTTGCATTTTCAGATGTATTTTGCTTACCCTTTGGCAAACTGATGAATCCGAAAATTTTGTTTTTTTCTTTATCGTAGGTTAATATTCCGGAAATAAGAATTGAAAGCACCAGCAAGGAAGCTATGGCGGATATTATGCGGACTTTTGCACCCCCTATTCCAGCCGCTTTATGCTGTTGGGGATCTGAAAATATACTGCTTTCTTGAGGTTCGCTATTTTCTTCGTTTACTGTTTTCTTTTCTTGAAAATCACTCATTAGTCGATTCTTCTCCTAATATAAACATAAACACCTAAAGCTAAAGTAGCAAGTGGCAGAATAATCATAAATATAGCTCTTATTCCTTTAACGCCATTCACAGTAACATCATTCATATAACTTTCGGTAGTTATTGTTTTTGTTAAGAATTTAACTTCGCCTTCGGTTACGTTTGCTGCAAGGTCGGTACAGTAAAGAACTACATCCTTATTGTCGCTGCTTTCAAATTCGGCAAGTGGTGACTGGATAAACTGAACGCTTGAAAATGCGACAACATAGCTTGTCTGTCGATTGTTGTCTACATCATAGCTCAGCTTTTCACAAACTGCAGCGCCTACATACTGACCTACATTGTCCTCATTTTCAGGCTTCCAACTGTTTGCAGCTCCTATCGGAGCGATTACTGCCGTATCATTCGTTACAACAATGTTTTTTACCTCATACTGCGTACCGCTGTCGTCCGGGTCCTCGGTGAGCATAGGCACATTGTATGCTGCAGCAAAACGACCGTTTTTCATACCTGTTGTATCAAGGGTAGTTCCCAGGGTCATATTAAGTTGGGAAGCGTCATTAGGTGAACGTTCAGCATCATCGTTTTCAAAAAGAATGCCGTCTTTAAACTGTATGCCCCATTCCTCCATAAAGGCATTGAGATTGGGGAGCTGGGGCGATGATGCATCAGCAAAATAAATGAATCCCTTTCCTAACTTTCCTTCGTTATCAAGAAACTGAGAAATCACATTAAGCTCAGACTCATAAAAATCTACCGAAGCCGATAAAACTGCTACTATGTTTGCATCCGCAGGAATCGAACTTACTAATTTATCGTCATTTATCTCAACCTCGTAACCATTAAGATTGAGCAGATTTATATAGTTTGAGGTGTTGTCGTTTGCAGAATGACCTGTCAGCAACACTGCCTTCTTCGCTTCGCCGCTGATAACATAGGTTATTGCGTTTGTCAAAGCATTTTCAATGTTATTGCTTGTAACATAGGAATAAGAACTGTACTCCTCAGCGCTGTAATTATATATATCGTCAAATGTCAGCTTTTTAATTCTTTCTTCATCTTGCGAAAGACTATGGGTTACAAGGATATCTCCATAGGTAATATTAAGCTCAGAATACTTGCTATTAATTTGTGTAAATTCTGTAGATTGCGAATCAATAAATTGAACATTGATTTTATCGTTATATTTTGAATACTTCTCAACAATATTTGCAGTCTGAGAATAATATTCATCACCATAATAAACCTGATATTCCTTAGGCACCCAGCTACTCATAACCTGGGCATACTCTGTTTTATCCGCAGCTACGACTATTATGTTAATTTCCTCATCAAGTGACTTCAGATATTTAATATTATTTTTATCCATAGAGTGAATCTTATCCGGAGTCATATCAATTTCCCAATGATACTTTTCTGACAGAGAAACGAATAACCAGTTAAAAGCAATTACTACAGCTAAAAATACGGCGGTTATAGCAACCGAATAAATACCGTGTTTTATAAGGATTTTATTAATAATTTTAGGAGAATTATTTTCTTTTGTTTTCTTAAATATATTTTTCATATTTGCTCTCCTTATCCTTTAAGCCCATCTTCTCTTTTGAAGAGAGCGCACACATAAAAACAGGAAAACCACTGTGATACTTATAAAGTAAATTATATCTGAAAAGGAAACAACCTGATTCAGAAAACCTTGAACAGCGTCAATAAAGGCTATTTTTTCTACTATTTTAACAATAAATTCAACATTTATTGAAGAAACTAAGGTTGACATAAGCATTACAAAAACGTTTATAACAATTCCTAAAATCGCAGCAACTACCTGACTCTCGGTAAGTGATGATATAAACATACCGAGTGCTATTAATGCGGCCCCCAATAAAAACATACCCAAAAGTGCATAAAAATATGGAAAAAAGTTAAGAGTCGGGATATGGTCGGCAGTAATGAGCTCGAATATAACGGTTGGCGCAAAGCACAACATATATACACTCAGTGCCGCAAAAAATTTACCCAAAACAATTCCGGATAGTCTGACAGGTGAAGTTAGTAACGCCTGATCCACCTTTTGTCTTCGATCCTCACTCATAAGACGCATGGTAAGAATGGGTATCATAAATACTGCTATCAGCTGTGTAGACATAATTAAAGATGCCATGTCGGGACTTCCGGATTGATACAAATTCACAAACAAAAATCCTAAAAAGAAATAGAAAATTGCAAGGATTATATATCCAATAGGCGTAGTAAAGTATGCTTTAAATTCTCTTTTAAATACTGCTAACATTATTCTTCCTCCTCACATCAAACAATTTCTATATCCTCTAGAGATATCTTTTTAGCTGTGGTGGTATCCTTGTCGTCACCCAGACCCAAAAGCTTTCTTGCTTCTTCGTTACTACCCGCTTCGGTAAGACGCAGGAAAATATGCTCTAAAGAAAGCTCGTTACTCGAAAGCATAAGGAGATTTCTTCTGCGGTCGGCAATCCTCTTTACTATATCTGCTCTCACATCACAACCCGGCTTCGGCAAAATATTGAAATCCAAGGTTCCGTTTTCTTTCTTGCCTAAGCATTTAACCGATTTAACATTCCTTACAGAGCTCAGTGCGGTGAGCATCTCTGCTTCGTCCCCTGTAACCCTTACCACCAAAGAAGTATCCTTAGAAAGCTTTGCAGAAAGATTTTCGGCAGTATCATCAGCAACAATTTCTCCCTGATTGATAATGATAACTCTTTTACAAATTGACTGAATTTCCGAAAGAATATGAGATGAAAGAATTATAGTATGATTTTTTCCGAGTCTCTCAATAAGATTTCTTATTTCTATTATTTGTTTAGGATCAAGACCCACCGTAGGCTCGTCCAGAATAAGAACATCCGGATTCCCTATGAGAGCCTGAGCAAAGCCTACTCTCTGGCGATAACCCTTTGAAAGATTCTTGATA
>JAGAZW010000130.1 GCA_017939855.1 Clostridia bacterium
TACCGCTGCCTCCGATTCCGATCATATGAATATTTTTTATGCCGTCAAGTAATTTATCTTCGGCCCGAAACTCTTTCATACTAATCTATCTCCCAACAGAACTAAGTCAATATAATTTATTATACAATATTTTTCTCAAAAAATAAACCCTTTTTATAACTGAGGTGAAAAAATGAAACTAAATATCCCTGAAAACTATAAAAATGTTCTTAAAAAATTGACTGACATGGGTTTTCAAGCTTATATTGTGGGTGGCTGTGTAAGGGATTTGCTTTTGGGTATTACGCCCGATGATTATGATGTAACTACATCGGCAACACCGCAACAAATAAAAAAAGTTTTTCAAAAAACAATCGATACAGGTATTAAATATGGCACGGTTACAGTAATAGAAGGAGATGCCGTTTGCGAGGTAACTACATTCCGTTCAGAAACAACTTACAGTGATATGAGAAGACCGGATAGTGTAGAGTTTGTATCTGATATAAAATCAGACCTTTCAAGGCGTGATTTTACTATCAATGCCATTTGTTATAACCCCGATACAGGTATTATCGATTGCTTCAATTCGCAAAACGACCTGCACAACGGCATTTTAAGAACAGTCGGAAATGCTGAAGAAAGATTTAAAGAAGATCCTTTAAGAATTGTGCGCCTTTTCAGATTTTCTTCTACCCTTGATTTTGAAATTGCGGACGAAACATATTGTGCAGCAGTTAAACATTCACCACTTATTAAAAATATCAGTCGTGAAAGAATAGCAACAGAAATTTCAAAAGCCGCTTGTGGAAAAAACGTTGAGAGTTTCAATTCACTCATAGGTTGCGGCGCACTAAATTTTTGCGGAATTGAAAACGCAAACATCCAAAATATTTCACTACTGAACGGAAGTCAAAATTTAAGATTATATGCTTTTTTAAAAGCGACATCAAAGGAAATATCAATACCATTAAAAGAGCTGAAAATGAATAATGCCTTTAAAAAATACTGCGTTGATATGGAATATCTTTCTGCTAATATGAAAACATTAACGGTTGTTGAAATTAAGACACTTATGCGCAAAGTAGATATTTCAATAATTGCCGATTATGTTGAATTTAAAAAAATTGTTGATGAGACTGATATATCTGAAGCTTTTAAAACTGCGAATAAAATTATTTCTGCAAACGAGCCCTATAAAATATCACATCTAAACATTTGCGGAAACGATTTATCTTCACTCGGATTTACCGGTAAGCAAATCGGTAGTATCCTTGAATTTTTAATCGAAAAAGTTATTTATGATAAAACGCTCAACACTAAAGAGGCTTTAATAAAAATAGCAAAAGAAAAACGTAACTAAAACAATTCAAGCGCCATAAAATGTAATGAAATGCATTTGGCGCTTGTTATTTTTTTGCAGAGTGTGAGTTATATGAAAAATATTTTATTTATAGGCGGAGATAAGCGTATGATATACGCTTATGAGGAATTTAAAAAACAAGGTTATACCGTTTCGTCGTTTGGTCTTTTTCAAGCAGACGAAGGAAAAATCGAAGATAATGAAATTATTATATTTCCCGTGCCGATAACAAGGGATAAAATTACCGTTAATTGTCCCATAACGAATGCTGTCATTCCCCTTAAAGAAACCATTGAAAAGTGCGGTGACCGCCAGATTTTTGGGGGCTGCTACAAAGGAAAAAACAACTTCACAGACTATTGTGAACTCGATGATTACTGTTTGCTAAACGCAGTTCCCACAGCTGAAGGTGCAATATCTTTTGCGATTGAAAACACCCCTTTCACCCTTTGGGAAAGTAAGGTTTTAGTTATTGGGGCAGGTCGTGTCGGTAAAATACTAGCCGATCGGCTTAAGGGTCTGAAGTGCGATATTACAGTAACTGCACGAAAAGCAAGAGATTTTGCGCTGCTTGAAGCCCTTGGTATAGAATACACACACACCGATTTGCTGCATAAAATAAAAAATAATTTCGATATAATTTTTAATACCGTTGATGTCAACTTTTTCAGCGACATTGATTCGTTGCCAAAAAACGCTTTATTAATTGATTTATCAAGCCTCGGCTGCACTAATTTTTCGGCGGCACGTGAAATGGGTTATAAAGCATATAAATTGCCCGGCATACCCGGCAAAAACGCACCCAAAACTGCGGGTGTAATTTTAGCGAACACCCTTATAAAACTTATAAACTGATACAAAGGGGAAATTTTATGAAAGGAATTACATTGGGTTACGCTCTTTGCGGTTCATTCTGTACAATATCAAAGTCAATTGAAGCGTTAAGAGAGTTGCGAAAATTTGATATGAAAATTATTCCGATTATGTCGGAGATTGTTTATAAAACTGATACTCGTTTCGGCAAAGCAGAAAATATCAAAGCCGAGGTCGAAGAAATTTGTGGATCACCGGTTATTCATACCATAGCCGGCGCCGAACCGATAGGACCAAAAAATCTATTAGATATAATAGTAGTATCTCCTGCTACAGGAAACACTCTCGCAAAATGTGCTTTAGGCGTAACCGATACTCCGGTTACTATGGCGGTAAAAGCACATCTCCGGAACAATAAACCTGTAGTTTTCGCTATTGCAACCAATGACGCTTTAGGTGCATCCGCCAAAAACATCGGGCTGCTTCATAACACCAAAAATATATACTTTGTACCCTATACGCAAGATGATCCAAGTGATAAAAACAACTCTCTAGTTTGCGATTTTTCAAAAATTCCCGAAACGGTCCAAGCAGCACTATTAGGAAAACAAATCCAACCTATCCTATTGTAAAAAAACTACTGCCGAAGCAGTAGTTTTTTAAATACCCAAAACATCATATAATTCGATAAGTTTTTTGATTTCGTATTTGCTGTGATAATTTGCTTTCTGACCTTTCGGGTTATACCAGCAACTATCAATATTTGAATTTATAGCTCCTGAAATATCAGAAGATTGGCTATCCCCTATTATAAGAATCCTTTTGCGATCAACTTCACCACACTTATTCATCGCATAATCAAAGTAACCTTTTTCGGGTTTTTGAAATCCCGCATCTTCAGAAATTATAATAAAATCCGTATAATCTCCTATTCTCGACTCCTTTATGCGACGAAACTGCGTATATGAATAACCGTTAGTTGTTATACAAATCTTTAATCCGTTATTTCTGGCATTTTTGAGTACTGCCAATGCCCCATCTATTAAAGGATACTCTTGGGATAACATCGAAAAATAATATTTATTTAATTCTTCCGGATTGCGTGAATAACCTAACTCACTCAAAAATGTAATAAATCGATTTATAAAAATTTCAGATTTTTCAATTTCGCCTATCTCGTATTTTTTCCAATACGAAAGGTTAATTTTTGAATAGAGTTTCACATTTTCATCATTTGATGGCAACTCAAATTTTTTTAAAACCTTTTTAATCGCATTACTTTCAGATTTTTGAAAATCAATAAGAGTATCGTCTAAATCAAAAAATAAGGTTGTATACTTTTTCACAATAGTACCTACACTCATAATATTACAGCGAAAACAACCGCTATGATCACCTCAACAAATAACATACCGATTATTGGTATAATAACAATCCATCCGATATTTCCGCCAATCGTCATA
>JAGAZW010000131.1 GCA_017939855.1 Clostridia bacterium
GGACTCTATTGCTTTAAATAGAGTCCGTTTGTTCTTTTTTATTCTTCGGGCATTTCCCAGTTGTGCCATATTGCCTGGACGTCATCATTTTCTTCCAACATATCAATAAGCTTTTCCATTTTTACAACAGATTCTTCGTCGGCGATTTGGGTGGTTGTACGAGGTAGGTATTGAACCTCTGCCAAAAGAAATGTATATCCCTTCTGTTCAAAGGCATCACGAACGACACCTAAAGAATTCGGGTCGGTGAAAATCTCAAATACGTCACCGTCGGAATTAAAGTCTTCAGCACCCGCTTCTAAAGCAGCCTCCATAACCTCATCCTCATCTTTTCCCTCAGCCTCAATTTCGATAACACCTTTGCGGTCAAACATAAACATTACCGAACCGGATTGTCCTAAGTTCCCGCCATATTTATCAAAATAATGACGAATGTCTCCCGCTGTTCGATTACGGTTATCTGTCAAAGTTTCAACAACAACTGCCACACCGCTAGGTCCGTACCCCTCATATATAAGCTCTTCATAATCGTTTCCGCCGCTTTCTCCTGCGGCCTTTTTAATGATTCGCTCAATATTATCGTTAGGCACATTATTTGCCTTTGCCTTGGCGATAGCATCCTTTAGTTTGCTGTTTTCCTGGGGGTTTGGTCCTCCAGCTTTTACTATAACGGAAATTTCTCTGCCTATTTTAGTAAATATTTTTGCTTTTGCAGCATCTGTTTTTTCTTTTTTACGCTTAATGTTATTCCATTTAGAATGTCCTGACATAAATAACTTCCTTTCGGTATTTGTCAACTAATATATTTTACCATAAATCCCTATTGCGTTCAAGTGCTTTTTCGCAGATAGCCTTTATATCGTCCATCGACGAAATCTCTCCACACATTTTTCTAAGCGCTGCAGCACCCTCTATCCCACTCAAGTACCACGCAGTATGCTTCCTTGCTTCTAAAATTGCATTATGTGGGGGTTTATATTTTTTCATAAGCTTGATTTGTTTTATACAAATATTCAGCCTTTCTTCAAGGGTCGGTTTTACATATCCCCTTTTTTCAAAAAAGGCGTTTATTTCCTCAAAAACGAAGGGGTTTCCCATGGCACCTCTGCCCACCATTACAAAATCACAGCCGGTTTTTTCATACATTTGGTTTGCCGTTTTGGCGTCACAAACATCGCCGTTTGCTATAACGGGTATTTTTACACTTTTTTTAACTTCGGCTATTATGTCATAATTTACAGGCGGCGCATACATCTGCTTTTTTGTTCTACCATGAACTGTTATTGCCTGCGCTCCCGCCTCCTCACAAAGCGCAGCAAGATACGGTGCATTCAGGCAGTCTATATCCCAACCTGCCCTCATTTTAACCGTTACAGGCACTGTTGAAGCCTTGACCACCGCTTCGACAATTTTCTTTGCAAGGCTCGGGTTTTTCATAAGTGAGCTTCCCCCACCCGATGCCGCCACTTTAGGTGCGGGACAGCCCATATTTATATCTATAAATTTAGGATTGTATTCTAATGCTTTTTTAGTAGCTTCAGCCATAATATCCGGATCGCACCCGAAAAGCTGAGAGCCTTGAATGCCGCAATTTTCAGAACAAAAAAGCAGCTCAGAGGATTTTTTGTCCCCCAAGGTTATTCCCTTAGCCGATGCCAGTTCACCAACAGAAAAACCGCAACCGTACTCAGCACATATTTCCCTCATAGCTCTGTCGGCAACACCGGCCATAGGAGCAAGGGCTGCAAATCCTTTAATTTCGACATTTCCAATATTCATAGCAAGGTTGATTATACCCCAAAAGAAATTTTGTGTCAAATTTATTTTTTATTTATATTTAAAAACTCTTGATTTTATTTATTCTTTATTGTATAATCATTTTGTCACATTTTTGCCGGTGTGTCGGAATGGCAGACGATGCAGACTCAAAATCTGTTGTCCTCACGGGCGTGTGGGTTCAAGTCCCACCACCGGCACCAAAGCATTCAAACCCGAACTTTTTACCTTTTGGTGAATGGTTCGGGTTTGTTGTTTTGTAACCATATCCGATTGCATAACATACCATACAAATGGAGGAGATTATATGAAAGAGCTGCCTTATAACAGAAAGGCTTCTGTAGATTATGCAAGACGCTGGGCATTGGCACGTAATCCTATGTATTTTGATTTTGAAAATCTCGGCGGCGACTGCACAAATTTTGCGTCCCAATGTATTTATGCCGGTTCCCAAATTATGAACTACACACACAATTTTGGTTGGTATTATAAATCTTCTTCTGATCGCACTCCATCATGGACAGGAGTTGAATTTCTTTATAACTTTTTGATAAAC